>CALDIA010000068.1 GCA_937901455.1 uncultured Bacteroidales bacterium
GGGGAGGCTTCACCCTCTTTGCTTCCTGTATGGCCCCCTGCCAGCGCATCTACCTGGAGCTTGACAGCACTTTGTGCTCCAAACTGCCACAGGTTGACACCGATGGCTATTACTATTTGAACGTCTGCCCGTATGATACCGTACATATAGCGGTGAAGGGCATTTATCCCGACAACAACTATAGCTATAACCAGAACGACGCCACTACCACCTTCCATTGGGATTTCTTTCTGGACAAGGTGGATTCTGTCGGATGCAGCCAGATGGACTACTACTTTATTCCAGGTCGCGGCTATGATGTCTCGGTGACAGCCGAGGACCAGTCTCAGTGTGTGTCGCTGATTCCCATCACCTTTAGGGTACGTACTTCCCAGAACCCCATCAGCCAAGTGGTTTCGCCCTATCCCTTCTGCTCTGGCGATGAGCAGCTGCTGAGCTATGGTTATGATCAGGTCTCCAACATCCAGCTCTCGCAGGTGGGTAGTGAGCAAATCACCTCTTTGGGAGTCTCCGATACGGTCTTCCTGCCCGACGGTGTGAGTTGTCCACCATACGGCTACTACTACCGCTCCTACGTCAACTTTACCTCCTTTGCACCGAATGCCACCATTACCAGTCCCAACGATATCTTGTATGTTCGTATCAAGATGGAGCACTCGGCCATTGAGGATATTCGCATCACCTTTGTGTGTCCTACCGACAATGTGTGCCGTATTGTGCCCGACTATCAGAATGACGGGTGGGGTGGCATCTCCCACTATTTCAGGACCAACCTGGGGGTTGCCAATCGTCAGCAGGAGGTAGCCACTTGTAATGCAGCCCAGAACCCGATGGGCATCCCATGGAACTATGTGTGGTCTAACAATACCACTCTGGGCTATCAGTACGCCAATACCACCTATGGTTATTGCTACGAGCCTGGCAATGTACAATATACTGCCAACCCTTACTGGGATTCCGGTAATATGTCGTACAAGATTGACTCCACCGATGTGGCCAACATGACGCAGGTATATCACCCTAACCAGTCGTTTGCCGGCATGGTGGGATGCCCGCTCAACGGGGCTTGGTACATCCAGGTGCAGGACCTTTGGTCTAACGACAACGGCTACATTGTGGAGTGGGAAATGGCTTTGGACCCAGCTCTGTTGCCGCAGAACTGGTCGTACAATGTGCAGGTGGACACCACTTACATTATCGGTCCGGGCGCATACGGCTCCAGCGTGAACCCCGACACCTCCGGCACGATCCACTACACCTACCGCCTGATTGACGAGTACGGCTGCGTGTACGACACCCTCATTCCCGTGGAGGTGTTCCCATCCCCGAATCCCGACTTGGGATCAGACGTGGGACTTTGTCACGGCGACTTGTTAGTGCTGGAGCCCACTATGAATGTCACAGACTCCAACACGGTTTATCATTGGAGCACGGGAGACGAGAGTCCCACGATAGCGGTGCTGACGGACGGGGACTATGCCTTGACCGTCACCTCCACGTTTTACGATTCCACCGGTGTGCTGGCCTGCACGGGAGTGGATAGCATCCATGTGGAGGTCTTCGAGAGTCCTGCCCTGGAGTATGAGCATACAGCGGTGGAGGGCTGCGCACCGTTGACCATCCATGTGACCAACCACTCCACACCCGCCAACGCCGACTATGAGTGGCTGGTGGTGGATTCCGACTTCCGTCTGGTGCAGAGCTCACACCAGTATGAACCCACCTTCGAGATCGAGGAACCGGGCCATTACACACTCTATCTCAAGGTGACGACCCAGGACGGCTGTGTGGACTCCCTGATTCGTTGGGACTATATTCGGGTCAATGCGCAGCCCATTGCGGAGTTCGAGGCCACTCCGGAAATCTCTCTGATGTCGGAGACACAAGGCGAAGTGCTCTTCACCAACTACACGGACGGAGCCATCATGACCAATCCTGCCAACAGTTTTTACTGGGACTTTGCGGATGGTGAGCGGGACTCCTCCACTGTCTCTCCGACGCACGCCTATGCCCAATGGGGCGACTATGATGTGGTGCTACATGTGGAAACGGAGGACGGCTGTGCCAGCGAAATTGCCCACACGGTGGTCATCGAACAAGACCTGGTGTTTCCTAATATCATCACACCCAACGGGGACGGCATCAACGATGTGTTTGCCATCGAAAATCTGAACACCAATATTAATGAAGAGGACCCTGATGAATATCGCACCAACAAACTATATATCTATAATCGTTGGGGCAAACTCGTCTATTCTGTCAAGGACTATGACACCACCTCCCGAAACGGACAGATTTCCTTGGGTGAGCAGGTGTTTGACGGTGCCGGTTTGAGCGACGGTGTCTATTACTACAGCTTCTACTACAAGGGCAAAGCCAAGACGGTGAATTACAACGGTTCGCTGACCATTGTGAGATAAGAGTATTTTTTTAGTTGAAGATAAAACTAAAATTATTACTTTTGCACCTTTATTGGAAAATACTATGGATAGAATTCGTTTGAAGCGTTTTTGTCTGCTTGCCATATTTTGCTCATTTACCTTGTTTGTGTCTGCCCAAGAGTATGTTACGTTAGAGCAGTGCCAGCAATGGGCTATCTCCCGTACCTCTGCCAATGTGCAGAAAGACCTGAATGATCAGATTCTGAAGGCAAGTCTGAACAATGAGTCTTCGTATCTGTTTCCGAAACTTTCTATAAATGGCCGTTTTTCGTATGGCAATGTGGATGTGCAATATCCGCACCCCTGGGCCGATGATGTGAACTTGGCGCGCATGCAGTACCATATCGGTCTGGATTTTGAGCAAGTGCTGTTCGAAGGATTCAGGATGTACTATGGCCGTCAGTTTGCCCGTTTGCAAAACGAGGCGGAGATTGCTAAGATAGACCTCTCCTTGAATGAGGTGAAAGACAAAATCATTTCGGTGTACTTGAACCTGTTGATTGTGGACAAGCAGATGGGGATCATCGAATCGGTGCAGAACACTTTTAACGAACAGATTAAGCGGATGAAGGTGATGCTGCAGGAGGGTGTCATCCCCCAAAATACTTTGTCGCAGTTGGAGTTGGAGGCCTTGAAGATGGAGCAGCAATATGGAGAGTTGGAAGCAAACAGAGAATCGTTGGTCTCCACGTTGGAAATCCTGACAGGGAAAGACCTTTCCCATGCGGTCTTCCTCATGCCGGACCTTCCCGCGGCAGTGGACGATGATGCCAGCTCCCGCTTGGAGTATGCGCTTTTCGACAACCAGGCGAAGCAGATGGACTTTCAACGAAAGATATACCTGTCGAACAGTTTGCCCAAGGTGTCGATTTTTGCCGCTGGAGGCTATGGCCGTCCCGACTATCAGTTCTATCTCAGTCGCCCCGATTGGTACTATCTGACGGGTGTGACCCTCAAGGTGCCCTTGATAGACTGGGCGCGAAGTTCCGGATTTGGCAAGGTGATAGACATCCAGAAGGAGATTCTCCGGAGCCAGGAGGATGACTTCAAGAAGTCGAACATGATTTCCATTCAGGAGAAGCAGAATGAGATCTCCCGTTTGGAGAAGCTGGTGCAGTTAGATTCGACTATTACTACCAAGTATGCGGAATTGACGAAGACTTACTCCGGGCAGCTGGCTAACGGGACCATCACAGTGTTTGACTATATCAAGCAACACAATGACGAGCTGCAATCGCGCATGAATCAGGAATTGCACCACATACAGCTTTTGAAGGCTAAGTACGAGTTGATGGCCTTGAAGGGTAAATTATAATTGAGAATAATGACAAATAAATGAAGCGATGAACAAATTGTTAAATGTTTCCGGTTCCCCGCACGTACACAGTGGAGAGTCAGTACAGAAGATTATGCTGTCGGTGATCATAGCGTTGATGCCAGCATTAGCAGTATCCATCTTCTATTTCGGCTTGCCGGTGATAGTGCTCACCTTGGTGTCGGTGGGCAGTTGTGTGCTTTTTGAGTATCTGATACAGCGATTTATCATGAAGGTACCCACCACCATCAGTGACTGCTCGGCCGTGGTGACGGGTTTGTTGTTGGCCTTCAACGTGCCTGCCAACCTTCCTGTCTGGATGCTGGTGGTGGGCGCATTGGTGGCTATTGGTGTGGCAAAGATGCCCTTCGGCGGCTTGGGCCATAATCTCTTCAACCCCGCCATTGTGGCGCGTGTCTTCATGCTGATCTCTTTCCCGGCGGCCATGACCACTTGGCCGACCCCCACACCGCTGTGGAATTTCCATTTCGCAGACATGGTCACTGGCCCCACACCCCTGGGAATTTTGAAGGAAGGTTCGGTGGTGAACATGGGCGAGATGCCTGGCTATCTTGACCTCTTAGTAGGACAGATGGGCGGTAGCTTTGGGGAAATTTCCGCCATCGCCCTGCTGTTGGGTGCTATCTATCTGCTTTGGAAACGTGTGATCACCTGGCATATTCCAGTGGCCTTTATCCTCACCGTCTTCATCTTCTCTGGCATCTTCTATCTTATCGACCCCACCCAATATGCCAATCCATTCTTCCATATCCTGACGGGCGGCCTGTTGCTGGGTGCTCTATTCATGGCTACCGATATGGTGACCTCCCCGACCTCCCCGACGGCCATGTTGGTGTTCGGTGCTGGTTGCGGCCTCATCACCATTATCATCCGTCTTTTCGGCGCCTACCCGGAAGGAGTCTCTTTCTCCATCCTGCTGATGAATGCAACAGTGCCCCTGCTGAACCGCTGGTTCAAACCCAAAACATACGCTCAATAACCCTTAAAAACCAATTCAATATGTCACAGAAAAAAGAACCGTCATTATTACGCTTGGTCTTAGTGCTGACCCTTATTGCCTTGGTTGCAGGGTTGGCCCTGACTGGCGTGTATGCCTTGACGAAGGAACCCATTGAGAAGGCTCAGTTGGAAAAGAAACAACGTGCGCTCACCTTGGTGGTCCCCGATTTTCAGGGAACCATGATTGACACGGTCATAAAGGATGATGCCGGCACGGAGTTGCCCGTGCACATCGCACTCAACGAGGATGGTACCATCTATGGCGTTGCTGTGGAGACCTATACCAAGAAGGCCTTCTCCGGCCGCTTCGACCTGATGGTTGGCTTCAATGGCAATGGCACTATCACCAATACCGAGGTCATCAAAGCCAACGAAACCCCCGGTTTGGGCGATAAGATCAACAAGAACAAGAGCAATTTTGCCGAACAGTTTAACCATAAGAATCCAAGCGACTTCCACATTGCCGTCAAGAAGGACGGGGGAGATGTGGATGCGATTACGGCTGCCACGATTTCTTCGCGTGCCTATTGCGATGCCGTGAACCGCGCGGTCGCCATCTTTAATGCAGTAAAGGAGGTCTATCATGAGTAAGTGGAATATCTTAACAAAAGGTTTCTTTAAGGAGAATCCCAGCTTGATTTTGGTGCTGGGCACATGTCCTACGTTGGCCGTCACTACCTCGGTGAACAACGCTCTGGGTATGGGCGCGGCCACGACATTTGTGTTGCTGATGTCGAATATGCTGATCTCTATGTTGAAGAATGTGATACCCGACAAAATCCGTATCCCTTGTTTTATCGTCATCATTGCCACTTTCGTGAGCATGATAGACTTGATTATCCAAGGCTTCCTGCCAGCCCTGTCTGCCAGCTTGGGTGTGTTCATCCCCTTGATTGTAGTCAACTGTATAGTGTTGGGTCGGGCTGAGGCTTTTGCCAGCAAGAATCCCGTGTTCGATTCGATGTTAGACGGCCTGGGTATGGGTATCGGCTTTACCATCTCCCTCGTGCTGATAGCCACGGTGCGTGAAGTGCTTGGCGCCGGCTCGTTTATGGGTTTCTCATTTATCCCATCCGACTACAATATGCTGCTTTTTGTGCTGGCACCGGGTGCCTTCATCGTGTATGGCTTCGTGATGGCCGCCGTGCGTCAGGCTCTGAATAGGGTGGAAGAGAAACGTAAACTTTCTCAAGCCCAATAATTATGGCTGAAAATATAGTATGAACGAATAATAATTGTAACTATGGAATATATATTGATGATTATTGGAGCTGTGTTGGTGAACAACATCATCTTGGTACAGTTCCTGGGTATCTGCCCCTTCTTGGGCGTGTCGAGCAAGGTGGATACCGCCTTGGGTATGGGGGTGGCAGTGCTTTTTGTGATGACCCTGGCCACGCTGGTGACTTCCACCCTGCAGATGTATGTGCTGGTACCCCTGAATATCACTTACCTGCAAACCATCCTCTTCATCTTGGTGATCGCCTCATTAGTGCAGATGGTGGAGATTGTGCTCAAGAAGATGAGCCCCTCGCTGTACAAGGCCCTGGGCGTTTTCTTGCCGCTGATTACGACTAACTGCGCGGTTCTGGGTATCGCTATCAAAGTGACCGAAGCCCCAGTAATTGCAGGCCATGGATTCTCTATTTTGGATAGCACCCTATATGCAGTGGCCATATCCATCGGTTTTATACTGGCCATTGTGCTTTTCGCAGGCTTGCGCGAACAACTGGAATTGGTGGAAGTCCCTAAAGGTATGAAAGGCGTGCCTATCGCCCTCATCACTGCCGGCATCTTGGCTATGGCCTTCATGGGATTTTCCAATCTGGTGTAAATAGCCCCTGGTAGTTTATCATTACACATTGATTAAAAGCACCCGTTGTGAACGAACACGATATTCAGTTGGTAAAGGAGACATTACAGCATGTCAAGAAAATTTGTGTAGTCTCCCATTTCAATCCGGATGGGGATGCCATGGGGTCGGCTTTGGCACTGTACCACTATTTCAGAGAAGATGGCTACGAGGTCTCCGTCATTCTTCCCAATGCCTATCCCGATTTTTTGCGTTGGATGGATGGTAGCGATGAGATTATTATCGCCCAAGAACACCTGACCAAAGCCCGCATAGCCATCAAAGAGGCTGACATGCTCTTTGTGGTGGACATGAATGCGCCACACCGCGCCGGACAAGACCTGCAGAACAACATCTCCAAGTTCTCCGGTTTCAAGGTCCTGATTGATCACCATGTGCAACCCGACATCGTTTGCGATGTGATGTATTCCACACACTTGACCAGCTCGGCCAGTGAGTTGGTCTTCAACTTCCTGTACCGTTATCTGTCCCCCGGTCGGCCATATAGTAAGGCCATTGCGGAGGCACTGTTTGTGGGCATAATCACTGATACGGGCTCTATGTCATACGCATGCGACTACCCCGAAACCTATCAGGTGCTCGGTTCCCTAATTGCCTCTGGCATCAACGGGGAGGAGATTCACCAGAAGGTGTATAGCAACTATACGGAGAGTCGTCTGAGACTGATGGGCCTGGCCTTGTCGCGATTGACAATCATGCCCGAACAGGGAGCCTCTTATATGTATCTCTCCAAGCAGGATCTGATAGACAATAATTTTCAGATTGGGGATACTGAGGGCTTTGTCAACTATGGAATGACCATCAAGGGGGTGGAGTTTACGGCTTTTTTTGTGGAACGCGACGCCCGCATACGAGTCTCTTTCCGTTCTAAAGGGAAGGTGGATGTCAACCAGTTTGCCCGTCGGCACTATAGTGGTGGGGGACATCACAATGCAGCGGGCGCCTTTTACCATGGTTCTATAGAGGATGCCATTGCGCACTTTGAAGAGGTTGTGCAAAAAGGCGAATACTAACAGTTTTACAAAGATGAAGACAAGACCTCTCCTGCTTATGTGCCTGTTTGTGGTAACCCTGTTGTGCGCCTGCCATCGGCAGAATGCCACAGGAACAGTGGTGTCCAACGATAAGACACCCCCGGACGATGCCGAAGCGCCATACGTGGAGGGTAATAAGCGCATTATTCACCTTGAAAATGAAGAAATCGAACTCTTTATCCAACGATATGGCTGGCAGATGGAGCGCACTGGCACTGGACTCTATATCCAGATTCTGGAGCAAGGGAATGGGGCTCAGATTCAAGAAGATGACAGGGTTACTTTAGAATATCAGACCTTTTTGTTGTCAGGCGAGAAAATTTATGACTCGGCCGAGGATGGCGTGAAGACCTTTAAGGTGGCCAAATCGGAGGAGATTAATGCATTGCATGAGGCGGTGCGTATGCTCCGTCCGGGAGCGCGCGCCCGATTGGTTATTCCCTCTTATATGGCCTATGGTGTGGCCGGTGATGGCGACAAGGTCAACGGCCGCGAACCTGTGGTGATGCTCATCCACGTGTTAGAACCATAGGACGATCGAGAAAATCTATTAAAATCTCATAGTTGATAAATAATTTAAGGAGACATGAAAAACCTCCTTTCCATTCCTTATTTTTGCATTTCATGAAAATAGTCTCCGTCAATGGATATACTAAATCATGCTTTTCGCAGTTAATAATAGATGTAAAAACATACGGATATGAAAAAGTTAATGCTTCTCTTTTGCTGCGCCCTTATGATGGCGGGCGCGTTCGCTCAGGTGGACAAGGCCAAATACTACATCGAAGGCGATTATTCGATTACCCAGAATAACAAAGGACAGTTTGTATATCAGTTGACCAATATCACCTCCAAGGGCATCAGCTTTACCCCGAAGGATGTGATATACGGAAAGGTGGAGAAGGATGAGTCCATCTCGTTTACCTTCGATAAGGCAACTACCGATTGTCCTGAGGGCTTTGAGGGAGGTCTCAAATTTTGGAAATGGCAATATAATGGCAAGGATTATAGCTGGCAGCGCGATAGTGAGGTGAAGGACGCTCAACAAAACTTTGAAACTGACAAGGTGATGGTGGTGATGCTCGTGCTCGACTGCAGTAACTCGCTGGGAGAGTCGAATTTTGAGAAACTGAAAAGCAGTGCCACCAAGTTTATCAATATCTTGTACAACGCTTCTCCTGATGGTGGCATACGCTTGGGTGTGGTCGGCTTCAACACCATGGGCAATGCTGACAAGATGGTGTACGGCATCGAACCGCTGACCTTGGAAAATCGCGACAATATGATCAAGTTCATCCAGGGGCTGACACTCTATAACAATACTGCCCTTTACTATGCCATGCGCAAGAGTGCCGACATGATTACCAATTATGTGAATAAGATGTCGAATGCAGACAAGGAGAAGTTTGATTATGCATGCATGGTGTCTTTTACAGATGGTTACGACAACCACTCCACAGACCCTGCTTTGGGCTTGCCAGAGAAGGGCTTGGAGAATCCCTATTTTAAATATGTACGCGATGAAGTGGTGAACCGTCCCATTCAGGGCGCACCCCTCAAGAGCTATGTGATTGCCATCAAGGGTAACGACGTGGCAGAGAACAACCAGTTGTACAAGTCTGTATTTGAGGGCATCTCGTCAGAAGAACCATTCTTGTTGAATGACTTCAACCAGTTAGAGACTCAATTTGAGACCATGGCACAGGAGTTGATTAAACGTTGGCAGAATCTAACCTGCTATGTGCCGAGTGCTCATCAGGGCAAGGTGCGTTGGACAATCGGTGATTACACGGAGAGCGAGAAGGTTGCTGAGGTGAAGAACACCGTTGAGCGGGTGAGTAGTGATGTGTTCATGGGCATCAATGGCGGCATCGACTTTGAGTTCAGCCATCGCAGTTCCTTCGGGTTAGGCATAGGCTTTGATTTCGCCAAACCGTTGCGCAATTCCAATGTGGCCCTCGGCGGTCTGGCTGCCTTGAAATACGATTTCGCGGGACCGTTGCACCTTGACTTGGGCGTGCTTTTAGTGACTGGCGACTATGTGCACAAGTATGCCTTTATGGGCGGATTGGGTCTTGATTTCCGATTTGCCACTGCCACAAGGGGGAATGGTTATCAGTACCAAGGATTGGATTACTATTGGATCAGGGGCGAGAGCGACAAGACAACCCTTGGTGGAGTTTTGCGCTTGGGCCTGACCACACCAGTGAAGAACCTCTATTTCTTCACGGATATTGCTTTCGGCCGCTATAAGGCTGTGTATTATGTTAATGAAGATCCATTACCTGACACACCCACACAGATAGTGCGTCATCCTTACTGGAACGTATCCTTGAATGTGGGATACCGATTTGGGTATTAAGGGTTAATGATAAAAGCACCGCCGGCGATTCCGTCGGCGAACCATAAGCCGGTTTCTGTCAAACAGAGCCGGTTTTTTGTTAGAGTGTAATGTTCGGGGGAAACTTCCATTTTGAAGTAGTTGAGGAGGTTGTGGCAATTCTTTTGACCGAACCTTGCCTGCAGGTCTGACAGGTCGAGTCCCGTACGGGTGCGCAGGCGAAGCAGCACAGTCTCGTTGAACTGGTCGGCAGGCGAGAGTGTCTCCTGTTCGTGGCAGGGGC
>CALDIA010000069.1 GCA_937901455.1 uncultured Bacteroidales bacterium
ACTGGTCTGATCGACATTGTTCACAGCCAAAGCCGTCGGCACTGCGCAAGTGTCAAGAGCAAAAGCACTACAGTTAGGTATGAAAGTGTAGGTGGAGTAATTGCTCATCGAAGAAGAATAATACATGATAGCGCCATCAGGACCTATCAAAAAGAAGCTGCACTCTGAAGCATAATCACCTGCTGTCCAAACCAAAGAGGTGGAGACATTGTCACACAAAGAGACGGTCACTGTATCGTTGGTTTGAGTATTGAAAAGATTGTGGTCAATAGCTTCTAACTGAGCCACCACCTTGCCTTCTTGCACAACAGAGAGATATCCGCCTGTCCATCCATCTCCATAATTGTCGCGCAAAATGAATGCATAGGCACACTGATCCGACAGATTGCAAAGGCTGGTTTTGAAAGAACTGACTCTATAATTGGACACATTCCCATTGCCACAGTCAGCTTGAACACGCACATCGTAGGTGGTGAAAACTGACAGACCTGTCAACGTAAAGGAGTTGGTCGTGACAGGTACAACCGTCCAGACCGTATCTGTCTCTTTCTTATACTCCAAGTTCCAATTGCTCTCTGCGCCTTGTACTGTCCAGGTCAAATCTGCCGATGACGTATCTATGTTGGAGACAGTAATGTCGGCCGGGAGAGGACAGGATGGAGCAGCACAGTTAGAGATAAAGGTAGTCAACGTATCAGAAGGAGTACCAGACGTGACATAGATAACATTCTCATAGGCATCTTTAAGAATGAAACTGCATTCTTGGTCAAAATAACTGGGGCTCCAAATCAAAATGGTGGATTGGCCGTTACACAAAGTCATATTAGCAGTGCCGGCATTGCCTTCGTCGAGCGTGATATTCGCCACGACCAGGCCACCCTGCTGGACTGTAACAGAGGCACCATTCCAGCCATCACCATACGAGTCTGCCATATAAAAAGTATAAACGCACTGGTCGGCAATTTCACACAATGGAGTGGTGAACGTAACGGTTGCAGCGGTGGAAGTTCCTTCCACACCACACTCTGACACGATGGCGACTGTATAGGTAGTACCTGGAGTAAGATTTGTGAGATCCATGGAGTTACTCATAGTAGAGACATTGTCTATAGCATAGGTGACAAGATAACTATCGGCGGTTCCTTGCCAAGAGATGGTGGCCGATGTCGTTTCAATATTGGAGACGGACAGGTTCGTCGGTGCAGGACATGCCACGTCAGTGGTGAACTGCATGATCTGGGTGGCATCTGCCACAGAGTCGGGTACGGTGCAGTTAGTCACCACATAGACATCATAGGTAGTGGATGCATCGAGATTGAATATATCCACGGAAGTATTGTTCGTGACTACAGAAAACCAGACATTGTCCGTGGAAGGCTTATAGTAAACCGTCCAGGAGTTATGGTCTGGAAGATTATCCGTAAAGGATATCGTAGCCGAATGATTGCCGACATTGGAAGCCGTGACACTGTATTTCACTGGGGAAGGGCAATCGGGTATCAGTTCGACTTTAAAATCATCGAGATTCCAGGAAGCCGAAGCATTGGTATTCGTATAACGAAGAGCGATGCGTCCAACACCCGAAGCGATGGCATTGAAATCATAAGGTCCCATGAGGTTACCATATCCTGAGCCACTCCATCCGCGATGGCCTGGCGCTCCGCAAGTATCCAAAACTACAAAGGAGTTTGGATTATTCATGTCTGTCACGACACCGACCTCCAAAATACCCGAGTTCGTATTCGTGGCTGTAGCCCAGAATGAGAGGCGTAAATCGAGGACATTGTTATTAAATTCAGGAAGAACCAGTAAATTGTTGGATCCTTTCATCTCTGCGGAATTAGAACCAGAATGACATGATGGTGCATTGCCGCAATAGACAAATGGACCGTGATAAACCCCATCCGTCACGAGAGGCTCCCAACAAATAAACGGTTGCTCGCCACTGCCAATGTAGTTTTCGAAAGTCTCAACCCATGGAGAAGTCTCCGTAACCGTAAGAACTCCACAAGCCGTGCTAAAGAAACATTCAGACGACAAATCAGAAGAGTCTCCCGCACAGAGCGAACGCACTTGCACCTTATATGGGGTGCTGGCCATCAGATTGTTAAGGGTGATAAAGGTGTCTGTGGTGGTATAATAAGCGGTATCAGGGCCATATACATACACACTATAACTGTCTGATACCCCGTTCCAAGAAAGCGTTGCCTGGGTTGCAGTTGTCGTGTTTGCTACCACAATGGCAGGCGGAAAACAATTAACACAATGGGCAGTTAAAGCAAAATTGCCACCAGCTGATCCAGAAGTGAAATGAATGGTCAACGGACCTGTAGTGGAAATTACAGAAATATGGTTGTTGGTACCAGAGACGTGGAGTAATTCTGTTCCGGATGTACCTACTCCATCATAGATATAGAGATGACCAAAAGTCATTGGAGCACCTGGAGGGCCTATCACGGAACATGTACCCGTCAACTTCATCATAGCACCCGAAGTGGCAGGATTAACCACTAAAGTGGAATTACAACCCCCACTCAAGTCCCCATCGAGGCCGCCATCGTCGCTAATGATAGTTTCGCAAGTAGTAATGGCATTATAACCGCTAACAGGCATAATGTAAAGGCCTGTCGTTGCAGGAACCGGACCTGTCCATTCGCTCTGGACTCCTCCACAATTGGATCTGACATAGAAATCATAGGTAGTAATCGATGCAAGGTTGCCAATGGTGAACACCGTGCTGTCTGCCATCACCTCCACGCCCTCTGCCTCAGGATTGAAGCCAGCTGGCCCATACTGGATGTCCCAAACGTTAGCATCCCCAACGCCAGTCCAGCTTAACGTCACACTGTTTGAATCAAAGCTAACCACATCAAAGTTTGTGGGAGCCAGACAGTTAGGAACATATTGTAACAACACATCATCCACGTAATAGCCACCGTCACTGCCATTGGAAACACGGAAGGCAACATAGCGACCATTGCCATTGTAATGCTCAAAAGAGACCACCTGTTCACTATACACATACGTGTTATAGGAAGAAAGGTCAATCGTGTCAATCGACTCAAAGGAGCTTGGGTCGGCAGGATCTGTCATCACACCCACCTCCAAGGTGCCGGTCGTGCCCGTCTTGCAAGCATCGAAGTGTGTCATAAGAGTGTTCAGGTCGATAGAAGCGTCCAAAGCAGGCATGATGGCGATGTTGAAGCAGTTTGGAGTATTGTTGAAATCCAAGAAGTGTGTATATCCGTTATAGGAATTGCCATTTGTATGGACATACACATATCGCGATGCATCGGAAGCATAACGTTCCCAACAGGTGATATAGGTATTTTGGTTCGTACTATACAGATTATAGGTGTTCTCAAAATCTTCAAAATAGGGAATGGTCGTAATATTTACACATTCCGTACGGAAGGTTTCCACTGGACTCCAGGTACTGGCACTCGTACTACTGCAGATGGTACGGACACGAACTGAATACTCCGTATCAGGATTCAAACCGGTAAAAGAGTAGCTGGGAACACTAACAGTTGCAGCAGTTATCCAATTGGTATCCATGGCCGTATGATACTGAACCTCCCATGTCGCTACGGTATCCACACTATACCAAGTCACATCTGCTGTATTACCTGTAATATTGGAGATGGTCAAACTATTTGGAACAAGACAGGTAGTAGAATTACAATAACCAAAGCGAATGTCGTTGGACCACCAGAAACCCTCCATCATTCCACCAATAGTGGATGGATTGTTAATGTCAACCGGGGCAGTTCCATAATAAGCAACCAGACTTCCCGTATATCCATCCCAATCAGCATGAATATAAAAACCAGGGGAGGGACTAGATGAACCTGTATTATCTGCAATAGCCAACATATAATCATCATGTCCATTGTAATTAAAAGGCGCATCCAGCTCAACTTCAAACCAACCATCAGCTCCAGGTGCAATATTTACGTTTCCAGAATACACTAATTGGAAGGGTTGACTTGCTGTCGGAACCTGAAAACTCATCATTCCAGTTGAAGCGATGTCACTGGTTGCCACATAAATATCCCAATTCCTTGTCACTGACACTTGCGAACCACACCGGAAATAGATAGAGGTGAACGTTCGTGGCGTAGTACCTAATTGATCCGCATAAAACCACTGCTGACTATACGAATAATTGGAAGAAAGATCAGCAGGAGGCATATAAAAAACCCCAGCAGAGGAGGGATCATTCGGATCACCGGCCAACTCAACAAAGACGGGAGACAGGCAGGTGGTAGTGAAAGACACAAACATTGTATCACTAGAGAAACTGTTGGAACAATCCGTATAGACACCTACTTGATAGGTTGTCTGTTCTGACAAGTTGGTCAACAAATAGGTAGTATCGGTAGTCGTAAAGGTTGTAACAGTCTGTGTAGTCATGTCCTTCACTATGACATTGTATTGCTGTGGCGTGCCTACCACCGTGGAATTCCAGGAGATAGTGGCATTCGTGGCAAAAATATTACTTGCCTGAAGATCGGACACTGGAGAACATGGTGGAGCCACATCCACCAAGAGATTATCTATTATCATATATTGCCATGAAGGCAATGAAAATTTGATAGCTATATATTTCCCCGTTCCCTGATAATTTGCCAAATACGCCGAATATTGGCCGTATGTGCCGGTAATACCCGTTGGATATATGGTTTGGACACTGGTAAAAGTGGACATATCCGTAGGATCTGTCATCACACCCACCACATAATAACAATCACCTGTCACTTTCCCATAGAATTGAACCATCAGTGTGGTAATGTCTATCTGATCATTAAGTTTGGGTAATATAAGACACGGAACATTAGTAGCATATTCTCCAATAGCGACGTTGGAAAGAGCACTCATGGCATAGGAACCTTGATACGGATCTTGGCCTATGGATGGAGTGGAAAGATTGGCCGGGTTTTTGGAATAACAATCTGGAAAGGCTCCATGAGAATATTCAAAACCATCGAAGAATGGCAGTGTATCAATGCCGCAGATATCCATATACGTAGCCACAAGGGTATGGTTCTCATGTATATCGGCAAAGGTATAAGAAGTCACAACACCCACGGAGCTCTCGTCAATTGTCGCATCTGTCAAAACCCAACGATCAGTATTGTTAATATTAACCACCAACGTGTCGCCAGCATTCACAATATAAACGCCATCTGTCCCGTACGGTTGCACCAGATGGGTATAGTGGAGCGTGTCTCCCACATTATCCAAAAGAGTGGTGGTCAAGGTATAGGTATTGGTGAGATATACTTTTATCTCACCAAAAGTACCTCCGGGATTAATCTGAAAAGATGTAACATCTTCGCTGAAGCTGCTTCCATCATACAAGTCAACACCATTAAGTGTCACTTGGCTTACACGATAGTTGGTATCGGGAGTGACAATAAGGGTAATATTGTCGGAGCTACCGCAAGGAACTGTAAAAGTATATTGATTGAGCGTGGCATGAACTTGTCCGTCAGCACTCGGCACCACGGAAGCTGTTACGATAGCCTGCGCATAAACGGTAACGGTAGAATTGACAGGATAGGTGGTTCCGTATGCTGTACCTGTGACAGTATAGGTCGTAGTGGTAGTGGGAGAAACAACAATAGAATCTGACGTCTCTCCTGTGGACCACAAATAGCTGTCAAAACCAAAGCCCCTCAGCGTAACGGATTCGCCCGAACAGATCACCATTGATGTAGGCTCCATACCTGGCATGTAGGACATGACAGGATAACCATCGTTGAAACAGCAGTCTCTTCTAAACGCATCTCCTAGCAGAGTAATCATCTCGTCCGACTGCAACTCAGCTTGAGATACAATTGTACCATTTCCTTGACCGTATCCCATCAGAGCCAAAGAATATGAATAGCAGTTGTTACGAGTGCCGGAATATCCAGAGATGCCGCCTGCATTGGCATTGTTATTGCCTTCAATAGTTCCTGCAAAATAGCAGTTCGTGATAATTTCATGCATACAGTTACCACCAATACCTCCCACATAGAGACCAGAAACCAATCCTGTGGCACCGCAGTTCTGCACATAGTTTCCACCATTGTTGTTGTAGGATGCGCCAATAATACAACCAATGTTACCATCATCGGTTCCAGTTGAGCCTTGAAGGCGAGCATTGATCACCAAGCAGTTGCGGACATATACGGAGCCACCTCCGCTACGGGTAAAGCCCACAATAGCACCCATCATACCTCTGGATTTCGCCACAGGGTTGACCATCACCAACGAGTCAATGGTTGAGGGATATTTGACGGAGCAGAAGAGGCCCGCATGAAAGGTGTTACCCTTGTCGCAATACATATTATAGATGATATGTCCGTGGCCATTAAAGACACCCTGAAATGAGTTCCCCGTCTCTGGCGACTGGCTCGTGGGCGAGCCGCCACCGATAGGCACCCAGTTGTTGGTGGAGTCGCCCGTACTGTTGAGCCAAATGTTGTTCATCAGGTTCAACGTCTTGCCGTTGAAGGTGGTGGTGCCGTTGTTCACCAACTGCGCCACACCCGCCAACTGCGCAGGCGTGGAGATGTCAAAACTGGTCTGCGATGCATCGAACCACGAGATGTCGATGCTCCCGTCCCAAATGTTCTGAGCCCTAAGGCTCTGCGTTGTGCATAGCAAAACAGCCACACACAAGGTGAGAATAAGATAGATCTGTTTCATAATATTTAGAATTAAAGTTAGTAATTAGAAATCCAGCATCTTCTTATTCACTTCTCTCATCATCAGGTTTTTCTTGCTGACAATAATAATCATCGCAACACAAAACCGCAACAAAAGTATAAAATTTTCTTTACAAAATCCCTGATGTTAATAAATATTATTAAGTTTCTTTTGACATTTTTTTAATTTCTGTCATGGTTCACTCTATCCAACCCTAACTGCCAAATACCAGCCGTTACCGTTCAAAGTCCAACCCCTCCATTTTTTCTGCGCGACTGATCAAGAAAAGTCATCAACTATTAGTATATTCCTCCCATGCCAGGGTTCATGCCGCCACCCATTGGGGCTGCGGGGATTTCTTCGTTTTGGGCGTCCAAAAAGTCCACATAAACAAGCAATAGCAAACTTCATTTCATCACAAACTGATCAACATGGTTGCAATCTTATACAATTATTATATATTAGTTGACAAAAAAGCACCGACTGTATAATCGGTGCTCTATAAAGACTTTGTAAAAGGTTAGCGTTATCTCACAATAGTCAGCGAGCCGTTGTAGTTCACCGTCTTGGCCTTGCCCTTGTAGTAGAAGCTGTAGTAATAGACACCGTCGCTCAAACCAGTGCCATCAAACACTTTCTCGCCTAAAGAGATCTGTCCGCTTCGGGAGAAGGTGTCATAGTTCGTGGCAGAATAGACCTTTTTACCCCAGCGATTATAGATAATCAGCTTGTTGGAACGATACTCATCTGGATCCTCAGGGTTGACATTGGTGTTCAGATTCTCAATGGCAAACACATCGTTGATGCCGTCGTTGTTCGGTGTGATAATATTAGGGAAGACCAGATCTTGCTCAATCACGACGGTGTGGGCGATTTCGCTGGAGCAGCCGTCACCAGACTCGATATGCAGGACCACATTGTAATCGCCCCATTGGGCGAAGGTGTGGGTGGGTGCAATGGTAACGGAATCCACCTCGCCATCATCAAAGTTCCAATAGAAGAAGGAACCCGGGGCTGTCATCACCGACTCATCCGAATAGTTAATAAAGGCCACCTCGCCATTGTTCTCCGACATCAGAGAGATTTCCGGGTTGGCAGAGAACTCCGCCAACGGCTGCGAGTGTACGTGAATATAGTCCCAACGAATCAGGGAGTCCACGCACCCGTCTTGGGTAGTAATCTTGAGGTAGAGTGAGTAATGACCTGGCTCTTCAATCTCAAAGGTGGGGCTCACTTGGTGTGACGACATAGCCACTGCTCCCGATGAATAGAGCACGTACCACTCAAAGTCGGCATTGGCCGGGGTGGACTGGTTATTGATATGCACGGTAAGCGGCGCACACCCCTCAATGGCTGAATGGGTGTAGTTAAACTGCGGGCTTTCATACACGCCCACGTGTATAGAGTCGGCACCCGTACAGAAGAGGGTAGTACCTGTGGAGGAGTAATCGGAGGTGACGTTAAGCACATAGGTGCCGTCGGTCAGCACATTGATGGTCTCGGTCTGGTCACCGGTATTCCATTGGTACTGCGCATAGGGGTCGCTGTAGTGAGCGTCCAAGGTAATCATGTCACCATGGCAGATGAAGAGGTCTTCGCCAAGGTCAGGTTGTGGTGACTGGTATACTTCCAAAGGCATAATGGTGTCAAATACACAGCCGGCATCATCCACCACATAAAGGGTGTATTCCAAAACACCTGCTGTATCAGGCACTATCTCATCCCCATTGGCACCAGGTCCTACCAGATAGGTGGTGTCCATCACAATTTGATAGGACCAGTCGGCAGGCATCAGGCTGGGATCCAAGGCAAGCTCCCATCCGCACACATAGCCGTTGTCAGACCCCCAGGCATCAACCACTTCTATACTCCACACACCATTCATAGGGCATCCAATCAGATTGGAGAAGGATCCGTCAGGGTGGTAAACATTGGTCATATTCACCGTATTTGTGGAGTCCACATAATTGCCATTAATATGGTTACAATTATTATACACATGGCTATCGCCGCAGGCATACTGATAGCCTTGATTGGTAGCATTCGACCAGCAGTAGTTCCAGCATGTACCCATAGTATTGGCTGCGGGACTGCATGTGGAGCCATCAGGTTCATAATAGAGGCCAAAGAAAGAATAGCTACTTCCTCCGGCGCCCAGCCACCCATACTCTGATGCTGGTACGGCACTAGAACAAGAAGAGGAACCTGAGGAGCCATATTTTCTCATCAAAGATACATATTGTCCATTCGGGCAAGAGAGACGAATCCAAAGGTCGCCAATATATGAATGCTCAATGGAGAGGCGCACATACAAAATATCATTGGCACTTTGGATGGTAGCGGACGGCGCAAAAGCCGTGAAGGTGACAGGTGATGAATAAGAGCATCCGTTACCACAATCCTGACCATCGGGTAGGAATATAGTATCTGTTACAGCCAATGTGGTAGCTTGAAGACTCTGCACGGTATCCAACTGCAGATTGGACACCTGGTCATAGCCAGCAATAAGGTTTAGCGAGTCGCCAGTGCAGGCCGGGGGCAGCGGAACCAGAGCTGAAATGGGGTTGGCAGATGTTCTGACCCTGAATACCTGAGGAATATAAGAATAGCAACCTGCACTATCTGTCATAGTCAGAGACACATCGTAACCTCTTCCCTGGGGAAATAGATAGTCAATAGTCGTATAGCCCACACTGTCAATCACTTCTACGCCAAGGTCCCAAGTAAAAGTAGTCGTCTGGTCATTCTGGTTATAGCTGAAGTTATTGTCGGGGTATTCACCATAGGCTACCAGATGGAGCACTTCGTCAGGGCATACGGTGATATAATAGTAACCGTCATCTTCCAGTTTGGGGTACTTATTGGAGAGCACCGTGTCGAACATCACATTAATACGTTGGCAGGGGGCCTCACATTGGCTGAGAATAGCCCATCCTTCGCCTCCCTCAGCACCGTCAGACTTAAAGCGTAGCGTCAATGCGCCAGAGGCATTAGAGATGGTGGCTGCATATTTGATGGTTGGGGAGCTGACCTGTGACACTATGTCATTGTTCAGCACTGCGAGCAAGAGCGAGTCGGCCACAACCGGACCATTATATATAAACAGCGTGTCACTCTCATGCACATCAAAGCCGTTTAGCTGGATTTCCACGGACACGGCCGCATTAGAGGGGTCGTTGGAGTAAATGGTTACGAAATAATCCGAGTTGGGTGCATAATCATTGGTCAATCCGCCATCATCATAAATGGTGAAAATACACCCCGTGTACACGGTCGTGGATCCTTGACCCATGGTGATAACCTGCGCATACGACAGTGTCACACAGAATATCAAGGCGATAAAAGCTAATAGTTTCTTCATATTGACTTGCTATTTTATTATTCAACAAATTTAGTAATCATACTGCTCCAAGTTGGCCTGCAGCACACGGTCGTACTGGTTCTTTGGCGGGATGATGATATAATAGCCCGAGGTGCGCAAAGGATATACCGTGGAACGGAAGTTGTCCTGCTTGAAATCGTACAAGTGTGGGTTGATGTAACCCGTCCTGATAATCTCAGCCTCATCTGTTACCACTCCGGCATGGGCATAGTTGTCCAACGTTTGCATCTCTATATGGTTGTCGCCCGGCAGTTTTCCGGCAACACAAGCAAAATTGGTCATTTCAAAGTTCAATGTGAACAAGCGGGCAAAATCATTTGCATACATCTGGTCAATCTCTGCCTGAGAGTAAACCTCCAGCATGTGCGGGTTGATTTGGAACTCAGATTTCGACCGCTGTTGGCTATAGCCGACCACCACTACGCATAATACAAATAGGAAAACAAATATCTTTTTCATAATACGTATTTTTTAAACGTGCAAAAATAACAATTTCAATCTATTAGTCAAGTGGTTTTTGAAATTAATCCATACACCATTTTCAGACGTAACATTCATCACATACATTACAATCCGCAAAAGATTTTTCAAAAAAAAATTCTTTTTGAGAAAAAAGCCTGTTTATGAATGCAGCATACTGATTTACAGCTGGGAAGACAGTTCTCCGTTTTCCACCATTTCTCTCATGACCAACATAATGTCTTCCTCGTTGTAACGATCTGACAATTGGTTCAAGATTTCCCGCAACATTATTTTTGGGCTATAGCGTTCCCGTATGGCGTCCTTGATTTGTCGGTGTTTGTCGGCATGTAGCTGTTTCTGCCGCGAGAGGCACACATCGCATGATCCGCACGCAGTGCTGTTCGTCTCTCCGAAATAGGATAGCAGCAAACGACTGCGGCAGGTATGTTGGGTGGTGACATACTGTATCACCGCTTCCAGTCGCGTGCTTGCCTGCTGCTTGCGGTCGGCATAGTCTGCAGGATTGAAATAGATGTACTTAGCTTCCACCCGGTTCTCAAGGAAAACCAACAAAGGAATTTCGCTTTTCGGCTCATACGACATAACCTTGTTCTCGTGGAGCATCTTGAGATTTTCCTGCACCTGTATGGCGGTCAGACCTGACCGACGCGCTATCACCTCCTCATCTATGGGGGTATATTGGGTAAAGACCCCTGCGTATGAGCGGAGCAACAGCTTCACGAACTCTTCCCATTGCGGGTGTTCGGTATAGAATTGCATCAACTCGTCGCCACTCATTCTGAAATGGATCTTAGAGGTTTCGCGCAGATGTTCCGACACCAGAATGGAGCCTGTTTTTTCCAGGATCTGCAGGGCATGGTAATATTGGTTCACATCCATATTCATCTCCTTGGCATTCTTTGTTAAGGAGAATGGGAAAGTCTTGTTCTGTCCTTCGCCCATGGGGATATGGTAACGCTGGCATAAGTGTTCATACACAGCCCGCACCTTGTCGAGTTCTGGGAACGAGAGGGTGAAATTGCGTTTCAGTTGGCGTATGTCGTATTCATCATAGAGGAGTATGGCCACTGAGGGCTTGAGGTCGCGGCCGCCGCGGCCCGCCTCCTGAAAGTAGGCCTCCAAGGTGTCTGGAATGTCCAAGTGAATCACAAAGCGCACATCGGGTTTGTCGATACCCATCCCGAAAGCATTTGTAGCGACTATGACACGTGTCTTGCCCGACATCCAGTCGTCTTGCCGTCGGTCGCGCTCCTTGGCTTCCACGCCGGCGTGATAATAGTCGGCCGAAACGCCGTGTTCGCGCAGGAAGGCTGCCACCTGCATGGTCTTGCGGCGGTTGCGCACATACACAACCCCAGTACCGGGATAACGCTTCATAATGCGCAACATACGCCCATTCTTGTCCGACTCCTTCACAACATAGTAGGTCAGATTATCGCGCTTGAAGCTTTTTTGGAAGACATTCTCCTGCTTAAAATGCAGCTTATCTTGTATGTCTTTCACCACATCGGGTGTAGCAGTGGCGGTAAGTGCCAGCAATGGCACATCGGGGAAGAACTTGCGGATTTCGGCAATCTGCAGATAGGGCGGCCGGAAGTCGTAGCCCCATTGGGAGATACAGTGCGCCTCGTCCACCGCAATCATCCTGACGGGTATTTTGGGCAAATTGAGCAGAAAGGTTTCCGTGCGCAGGCGCTCGGGGGAGACGTACAGAAAGCGGAAGTCCTCATCGAACAATGCATTGCCCATCACCGACAGGATTTCCTCGCGATGCATACCCGAGTAGATGGCTGCCGCCTTGATGCCATTGGCCTTCAGGTGAGCAACTTGGTCTTTCATCAGCGACACCAGCGGAGTGACGACAATGCAGACGCCCCCGAGCACCAAGGCTGGCACTTGGAAGCACACCGACTTGCCACCGCCCGTGGGTAGCAGGGCCAGCGTATCGCGACCCTCCAACACCGATAGGATGATATCCTCTTGCAACGGTCTGAAGGATTCGTAGCCCCAATACTGTTTGAGGATTGTATGCGCCTGTATGGAATAGTCTGTTCTCATTCGGACTGCAAACCTTAGATTTGCCGCTGCAAAAATAAAAAAAAAAGGACACATCAAACTGACTCAAAAATGAAAAGTATAGATACAAAAGGAAAGCATATTATGCCTGATTTTTATTATTTTTGCGGTCTTTATGAACAGCAGTGCCAACACCTCATTAACAGCCCTTGAGCAGCAGCCGATGCGTCATTTGTTCCGTGACTATGCGCTTCCGGCCACCTTGGCCACGGCAGCCAGTTCGCTCTACAACATTATCGACCGCATCATCATCGGTCAAGGGGTGGGCCCATTAGCCATCTCAGGACTGGCACTCACATTCCCCATCATGAACCTGTCCATAGCCTTCAGCTCCCTGATAGGCTCCGGCAGCAGCGCCATTGCTTCCATACGACTGGGCGAACATCGCCATGAGGATGCCCGCCTCGTGCTTGGCA
Source organism: uncultured Bacteroidales bacterium (assembly GCA_937901455.1). Taxonomy (GTDB): domain Bacteria; phylum Bacteroidota; class Bacteroidia; order Bacteroidales; family WCHB1-69; genus F23-D06. The sequence goes on from CALDIA010000069.1 coordinate 13,057, forward strand.
ACAGTCTGGTTCTGACACTCGTACTCAGCATCATCACCACCGTGTTGTTCCTGACCTTCCTCGACCCGCTGCTCCTCTTCTTCAAAGCCAGCCCCGATACCCTACCCTACGCCCGCGACTTTCTGAAAATCATCTTGTACGGCATCTTGATTTCCAACCTTTTCCATGAGCTCAACAATCTGATGCGCGCCACAGGACATCCCAAGAAAGCCATGGCTTCCATCTTGTTGACTGTAGGACTCAATCTTGTCTTTGCATTGCTCTTTATTTTCGGATTTCATTGGGGCATACGGGGGGCTGCCTGGGCCACCGTATTGGCACAGACTGGCGGACTCATGTGGGTGATGGCGCACTTCCTGAATCCCAAAACAGAAATCCGCTTCACCCGAGGAGCCATCCGTTTCGACTGGAAAACCACCAAGGAGGTGGTCACCATCGGTCTATCCCCTTTCCTGATACACCTCTGCTCATGCGTAGTCATCATGCTCATCAACATGCAGCTCAAGCACTTCGGTGATTTGGACTATACAGGTATCGTCATAGACGGTCATAGCATTGCCGGCGGTGACCTTGCCATTGGGGCTTTCGGCATCATCAACAGCATTGTAGGCTTTATGGTGATGGTCATCTTTGGCTTTGCCAATGGAATGCAGCCGATTGCGGGATACAACTACGGAGCTGGCAGGATTGACCGCGTCAGGGAGGTGCTGGGGCTTGCCATCAAGTGGGCCAGCATCGTTTCAATAATCACCTTCACACTCTGCATGGCATTCCCTAAGACCATCACTGGATTTTTCACTAAAGATCCTAACACCACCACGATTACCGCCCATGCGCTGCGCCTGTATGTGGCCATGTTCATCTTCACCGGTTTCCAGGTGGTGGCCTCCATCCTGTTCCAGTCTGTGAACAAGGCTGGAGTGAGTATCTTGTTGTCCACCACGCGACAGTTGTTCTTTTTAGTGCCATGCTTGTTGCTGCTGCCATTAAAATATCACACTGACGGCGTTTGGGCATCGCAGGCCACTGCCGACTTCCTCGCCGCCATCGTCACGGGTGCCGTTCTCGTGTTCCACCTCCGCAAAGGGGCGTTGAAGAAGTGAAGAGATTAAAAGATAAAAGAGGGGATAAGGCGCAACCCCGTTAGAGGCAAGAGCTAACGGCTATCTCCCAACTTCACCACATTTCCGGTGGCGTTTTGCGGGGCGTAGCCCTTGGTCTTGTAGCGCACGAGCACCACATAGACGCCGTCGGGCACGCCCGCGCCGTCCCAGCCCTAGTCATATAAATCCTTTTCATAATCGTGTCTTCTATCGTTACGGTGCAAAGATAACATCTTTATAAAATAACAACTTAAAAAGAACGGCCATCCTTTACAGGACAGCCGTTCTTCGTTACAGAAAACTTTAATTATAAATATTATCCGTTGAACACGGTATCGAGGCTTACGCCACGTACTTGTGCCACGGTGTAGGCATCACGCATCTTGGAGAGTGCATTAATGGTAGCTTTCACCACGCTGTGGGGGTTAGAGGAGCCCTTGGACTTGGCGAGCACGTTCTTCACACCCACACTCTCCAACACGGCACGCATAGCGCCGCCGGCGATAACACCGGTACCAGGAGCAGCGGGTTTCATGAATACGGTGGCACCACTGTACTTACCCTCTTGAGCATGAGGGATAGTGCCCTTGAGGATGGGTACTTGGATAAGGTTTTTCTTAGCATCTTCCGTACCTTTGGAGATAGCGGTGGATACTTCTCGAGCCTTACCGAGGCCGTAGCCCACGATGCCGTTCTCGTTGCCCACCACCATAATAGCAGCGAAGCTGAAGATACGACCACCCTTGGTCACTTTGACAACTCTGTTAACTGCCACCATTCTCTCTTTGAGTTCGATGTCAGTAGCTTTGACTTTCTTGATATTATTGTTTGCCATATTCTGATTGTTTAAAATTTGAGACCACCTTCACGGGCTGCGTCTGCTAATGATTTAACTCTACCATGATACAGGTAACCATTACGGTCGAACACCACCTCATTAATACCGGCGGCGAGAGCGCGTTGGGCGATTTCCTTGCCTACGAGGGCTGATTTCTCACTCTTAGTCACCTTCTGTTCGGCTATGCCAGCAATCTTAGAGGAGGCGGAAGCCAATGTAACGCCTGCTTGATCATCGATTAGCTGTACATAGATGTCGCGGTTGCTTCTGAAGACAGACAGTCTCGGGCGGGCAGCCGTACCACTGACGATACGACGAATGCGGTTTTTAATCCGTTTTCTTCTATATTCTTTTCTATTGTAAGCCATAATAACAAATTTAAAAGGTTATTTCTCTGCTGATTTACCAGCTTTCTTTCTAACATACTCACCTTCGAAGCGAATACCCTTGCCTTTGTAAGGTTCAGGTTTTCTATAGGAGCGCACTTTCGTAGCCACTTGTCCAAGCAATTGTTTGTCGATGGAACTGAGGATAATGATAGGGCTTTTACCTTTCTCGTTGATGGTTTGTACGGTAATCTCCTTCGGGAAATCGAACAGGATATTATGAGAGTAGCCCAAGCCGAGGTCCAGCTGATGGTCGCCCTTGGCTTCAGCCTTATAACCCACGCCAATTACTTCAAGTTTCTTTTGAAAACCTTCCGAGACGCCAACAACCATGTTGTTCAGAAGGGCGCGGTAAAGGCCGTGCATAGACTTGTCGCGCTTATTATCAGAGGGGCGGGTTAAATGGAGGTGTCCGTCTTCGATATTCAGGGAAATACGGGGATCCACATATTGGGTAAGTTCACCCTTAGGACCTTTCACGGTGACGATATTGGATTTCTCGTCTCTTTTGATTTCAACGCCAGCAGGGATGGCGATTTGCAATTTACCTATTCTTGACATAACAATTCCTCCTTATTAGCTGATATAACAAATGACTTCGCCGCCTACGTTTTGAGCTTTGGCTTCCTTGTCGGTCATCATACCGCGGGAGGTGGAGATGATGGCAATGCCGAGGCCGTTGAGAACGGAGGGCATTTCATTCACGCCCACATATTTACGCAAGCCTGGACGGCTGGCACGCTCAATAGTGGTAATAGCGGACTGTTTGGTTGTGGGGTGATACTTCAAGGCAATCTTGATCATCTTGGGGTGTGTATCGTCCACAAATTTATAATTCAAAATATAACCTTTTTCAAAGAGTATCTTGGTGATAGCTCTCTTCTCGCTGGAGGTGGGAATCTCCACCACCTTATGATTAGCGCGGATAGCGTTTCTCAAACGAGTCAAATAATCGGATATTGGATCGGTATTCATAATCTCTTTTTCTAAAAATGTGAATAATTACCAACTTGCTTTCTTTACACCGGGGATCAGACCCTTCATAGCCATCTCTCTGAAATTGATACGGGAGATGCCGAATTGGCGGATATAGCCTTTCGGACGGCCGGTCAATTTGCAGCGGTTGTGCAAACGGATAGGATTGGAGTTGGGCGGTAATTTCTGAAGAGCGATATCGGCGGCTCTCTTGGCTTCATAGTCGTCGCCGTTCATAATCTTCTTCAGTTCTGCGCGTTTCGCGCTATATTTAGCAACCAATTTTGCTCTTTTAACTTCTCTTGCTTTTAAAGATTCTTTTGCCATAATACACTATTTCTGATTTTTAAAAGGTAAACCGAACTCTTTCAACAGGGCCAAGCACTCTTTGTCATTCTGGGCGGTCGTCACGAAAGTGATGTCCATACCATTGATCTTGACAACCTTGTCAATATCGATTTCCGGGAAAATGATTTGCTCGGGGATACCGAGGGTGTAATTTCCTCTACCGTCGAATCCCTTGTCGCTGATACCTCTGAAGTCGCGGATACGAGGGATAGAGACAGACACGAGGCGGTCTAAGAACTCATACATACGGTCGCCGTGAAGGGTCACGCGCACGCCAATGGGCATACCTTTTCTCAACTTGAAGTTGGAGATGTCCTTTTTGGACTTGGTGGCGACAGCCTTCTGACCTGCAATCATCGTCATTTCCTGGACACCAGCGTCGATGATCTTCTTGTCGGCGATACCGAACTTACCCAAACCTTGGTTCAAGCATATCTTGGTTATACGGGGAACGCGCATCACGGATTTGAATCCGAACTGTTCCTTGAGGGCAGGAAGCACCTCATTGAAATATTTCTCTTTATATCTTGGTGTGTACATTACTTGATCTCCTCTCCAGATTTTTTAGAATATCTAACTAATTTACCATTCTCATTCAAACGTCTGCCCACGCGGGTAGCGTTTCCCTTAGCGTCCACAAGCATCAGATTGGAAATGTGGATAGGAGCTTCTTTCTTGATAATACCACCGTTAGGATTTTTGGCGTTGGGTTTCGTTGCCTTGGAGATCAAGTTGAAACCTTCCACCAGGGCCTTGTTTTCCTTGGGGTAAACCTCAAGCACTTTGCCCTGAGCTTTCTTGCCTTTATCGTCACCGGCAATAATTCTTACGGTGTCGCCTTTCTTAATTTTAAGTTTCATTGTTCTGATTGTTTTTTTAATGTTACCAATTGGTCTTTGTCAATTGTATCTTTATTGATTAAATACCATTATAATACTTCCGGTGCCAAAGACACGATTTTCATGAACTGCTTTTCGCGTAACTCACGGGCCACGGGTCCGAAGATACGGGTGCCGCGCAACTCATCGGCAGCGGTGAGCAGCACCACGGCATTGTCGTCAAAGCGAATGTAGGAGCCATCGCTTCTGCGGACGTGTCTCTTAGTGCGAACCACAACGGCCTTGGATACGGTACCGGCTTTCACCTGACCGGAAGGGATGGCACTCTTGATAGCGACCACGATTTTGTCGCCCACGCTGGCATAGCGCTTCTTCGTGCCACCTAACACGCGGATACAAAGGACTTCCTTGGCACCGCTATTATCTGCAACTGCTAATCTTGATTCTTGTTGTATCATAACTATTTAGCTCTTTCAATGATTTCTACTAATCGCCAGCACTTGTTTTTGCTCAAGGGTCTGGTTTCCATAATTCTAACTCTATCACCAATGTGGCACTCGTTCTTCTCGTCATGAGCCATGAACTTCGTTGAACGTTTCAGGAACTTCCCGTAGATCGGGTGTTTCATCTTGCGCTCCACCTTAATTACGATAGACTTATCCATTTTGTCGCTAACAACGACACCTTCTCTCACTTTTCTAGTATTTCTTTCCATAATTATATCGGTGATAAATTATTTATTTTCGTTTAATTCACGTTGACGCAACTCAGTGTTCAATCTGGCGATAGTTCTGCGCTGATCTCTGATTGAATGGGGATTTTCCAATGGAGAAATGGCGTGATTGAGTCTCATTTTTACCAAGTTCTCTTTTTCAACGGCGAGTCTTTCTTTCACTTCAGCCGTGGTAAGTTCTCTAATAACTGACTGTTTCATAACGCTTATATTTCTGCTGAATAATCTCTTCTAATGATAAACTTGGTGTGTACTGGCAACTTCTGAGCACCTAAGCGCATAGCTTCGCGAGCCACTTCCAATGGGATGCCGTCAGCCTCGAAGAGGATGCGGCCGGGGCTCACGCGTGCTGCCCAAGACTCGGGAGTACCTTTACCTTTACCCATACGAACACCCAAGCCCTTGGCGGTCACGGGACGATCGGGGAAAATGCGAATCCAAAGCTGGCCTTCACGCTTCATCTCACGGGTGATAGCCTGACGGGCTGCTTCTATTTGGCGGGCGCTGATCCAACACTGATCAAGCGTCTTGAGGGCGAATGAACCGAACGAAATCTCGGCACCACGTTTGGTGATGGATTTCATTCTGCCCTTCTGTGGCCTTCTGTATCTGGTTTTTTTCGGTTGTAACATTGCTTTTAATGTTTAATTATTTACTTACTTATTTTATAACCGGCATCTTGGCGTCGGTGTTTAGTTATTATTGTTTCTGTTATTGCGAGGAGCGTTGCCGCCTTTGCGGTTTCCGCCTCTGTACATCCTTCTCTGAGGAGCCTTGGAGTCCTTGCCTGCATCTTGGATGGCAAACAAGTCGCGCTTGCCGTACACAATCTCGCGGCAGATCCAAACCTTGATGCCAATGCATCCGTAGGTGGTGTGTGCCTCCACCAGGGCATAGTCGATGTCAGCTCTCAAAGTGTGCAAAGGAATGCGGCCCTCTTTGAAGTGCTCGGCACGTGCCATTTCAGCACCGCCCAAACGACCGGAAGCCGTAACCTTGATACCTTGAGCCTGCGCTCTCATAGTGGAGCTGATGGCTGTCTTAATCGCTTTCTTATATGCTACACGCCCCTCAATCTGGCGGGCAATGTTCTGTGCCACTAACTGCGCATCCAAGTCGGGACGCTTCACCTCTACGATGTTAATCTGAATCTCCTTGCCAGTGAGCACTTTCAATTCCTCTCTCAATTTGTCCACCTCTGAACCCTTCTGGCCAATAATGAGGCCCGGGCGTGCAGTACTGATAGTCACAGTGACTACCTTCAATGTTCTTTCAATGTAGATTTTCGATATACCGGCTTTGGAGAACTTCGCGTTCAGATACTTTCTAATTTTGTCATCCTCGACAATCTTGCTGGCGAAATTTTTGCCGCCATACCAATTAGAATCCCAGCCTCTGACAATACCAAGGCGTATGCCTACCGGATTTACTTTCTGACCCATACTAAATTAATTTTGCGTTTCTTCTATATTATTATTGTTATTTTCCGTATTTCTGTCGGCAATCACCAACGTGATGTGGTTGGAACGTTTACGAATACGGTTGGCGCGGCCCTGAGGAGCTGTACGGATACGCTTCAACATACGGCCACCATCCACCATAATCGTCTTGATGTACAAGTCGGCGTCCTCTAAACGGGCACCTTCGTTCTTAACCTGCCAGTTGGCAACGGCAGACTTCAATAACTTAAGCAGTTTCTCTGCAGATTCCCTACGACTGTATTTCAATACACTCATAGCATAATCCACATTCTTTCCACGAATCACGTTCGCCATGATTCTCGTCTTGCGCGGTGAGGTCGGATTATCAACTAATCGAGCCATGTACACCGTTTTGTTAGCTTCTTTACGCGCATTTGCGGCTAATTTCTTGTTTGCACTCATTTTTTTATTGTACTTTATTTTACTTTATTTGCTTTAAAATCAGTGGGTTATACAACACCCTCCCTTTGATAATCCATTTATTATCAAATTGGCGGCAAAAGTAATATTTTTTTTTATACAATCCACTGTTTATAAATATTTTTTTTTAAGGTCGTTATGGGTACAACTGACTCACACCGCCCGCACCTGCCCCGTTAGCGATTAGATATTGGCTATTAGTTATTTAGAAAAAATGTCAACGAAGAGCTACCCGCTAACGGCCAGAGACCTACAGTCAACAGTTACTGGCATATGGTTAATGGCCAATATCCAATGTTTATCGCAACTGCCACTCGGCAAGCGACATATCCTCATCCTCCACAATAGAGACGTAGTTCAGATAACGGCTGGCGGAGATAGTGCCTTCTTCCACTGCCTCTCGCACTTTGCAACCTGGCTCGTGCACATGCAGGCAGTTGTTAAATCGACATTGGTTCTGGAAGGCCCTCAGCTCGGGGAAGTAGTCGCGAACCTCCTCTTTAGTATATCGGATAAGGCCGAACTCCTTGATGCCGGGCGTGTCCATCAGGTAACCGGCGGCAAAGGGAAACATTTCCGCATAGGTCGTGGTGTGGCGCCCTTTCAGATGTTGCTTGGAGATCTCCCCCACCCTGAGTTGCAATGATGGGTCAATGCTGTTTACCAGCGCCGACTTGCCCGTGCCGGAATGTCCGCTGAAAAGAGCCACCTTGCCCTCTAAGCGCTGTTTCAGTTCCTCTATGCCTTCGCCACTCACCACCGAGGTGCATAAAGTAGCATAGCCCACCTGCTCGTACAGGTCACGCCAAGCCGACACCTCCTCCTTTTCCGCCTCATCGTACAGGTCCATCTTATTGAAGACGAGACACACTGGAATCCGAAACCCTTCCGCAGCAACCAAGAAACGATCCACAAACCCCAGCGAGGTGCGAGGTTCTTTCAAGGTGACCACGAGGAATACAACATCTATATTGGCGGCAATCAGGTGCGAAATCTTTGACAAGTTGGTGGACTTGCGTTCGATATAATTTCGGCGCGGCGCAATCTGAGTAATCGTACCGCTACCGTCAGCTTCCGTCTCGAAGGTGACCACATCACCCACCACCACGGGGTTCGTGTACTTGATGCCCTTTGTGCGAAACTTCCCCCGGATGCGGCAGGCGTGCAATTGTCCCTCCGCATCGCGCACATCGTACCAGCTACCCGTTGACTTAACGACTATACCTTCCATTTGTTCGTATCATGGGATAGATAGGCACGCACCTCATGGTCAACTTGCAGGTAGTCGTCCACACTTATCGGGTGGGAATATGGAATAGTGTCCACCGCATGTTGAATGATGTCTGGAATCTGCAGGAATGAAATCTTTCCTTGCAGAAACCAGGCCACGGCCACCTCATTGGCGGCATTCATAACACACGGACGGTTTCCGCCCTGTCGTGAGCATTCGTACGCGATGTCCAGACACGGGAATGCCTCCCTGTCGGGTTGTTCGAAGGTAAGGCTCGGATAGTCGGCAAATGAGAGTCGGGGTTCGGGACTGGTTTGCCGTATGGGATATGTCAGCGCATATTGGATGGGCAGCATCATCGAAGGAAGTCCCAGCTGCGCCTTTACGGAGCCGTCGGCGAACTGCACCATAGAGTGAATCACTGACTGAGGATGCACTACCACCTCAATTTTTTCAAGGGGCACATTAAAGAGCCACTTGGCCTCTATCACTTCCAAGCCTTTGTTCATCAGCGTGGCGCTGTCGATGGTAATTTTGGGGCCCATGTTCCAATTGGGGTGTTGCAGCGCTTGTGCCACTGTGACTTGTCCGAGGGCTTGCCGGCTTTCACCTCTGAAGGGGCCTCCGGAGGCTGTGATGATGAGTTTCTCTATCTCGCTAAAATGTTCACCGGCCAGGCACTGGAATATAGCAGAATGTTCCGAATCCACGGGCAGTATGGGCACGCGGTTTTCCTGAGCTTTCTGCATCATGAGTTCGCCTGCCACCACCAGGGTCTCCTTATTGGCCAGTGCTATCTGTTTGCCAGATTCTATGGCATGCCATATCGGGCGCAGGCCGGCCACGCCCACAATGCAGGAGAGCACCATATCCACGCACTCCATCTCGCAAACATCGCACAGCGACTGTTCCCCGCAGAACACTTTCACGTCTTCGTTCTGAAGAGCCTCTTTCACCTGGCGCCAAGCCTCCTCCTGAACCACGACTACCACATTGGGCTTAAAGGTGCGCGCCTGCTGGATAAGCAGGTCCGCACTGGAATGGGCGGCTATCACCTCCAACTGCAAGATGTCGGGGTGGCGTGCAATCACCTCTAACGATTGTACACCCATGGAACCTGTGGATCCTAACAGGGCTATGCGTCTTTTATGATCGGTATTGTTCATTATGCGTTTTTATCGATTGCTTTGCAGAGACTGACAAAGACCTCATCAATTTGTTGCATACCGTCAACGCGGACCAACTTGCCTTGTGCTTGATAGTAGTCCACCAACGGCATGGTCTGGTCGAAGAAGTTCTGCACGCGCACCTTGATAGCCTCGGGGGTGTCGTCGGCGCGGTTCTCCAGTTGAGCACGCTTCAGGATGCGGCGTTCCACCTCTTCCATGTCCACATGCAAGTACAATACCATATCTACCTCCATAGCGCCGAACATAGTCTTGTCGTCCAGCATCTCGGCCTGGGGAATAGTGCGAGGCACGCCGTCAAAGATGAAACCCTTGCTGTCGGGGTGGCTCTCTATATGGTTGCGCAACATACCCATGGTGATGTCGTCAGGGCAGAGGTCCCCTCTGTTGATAATCTCCTTGGCCTTCAAGCCTAATGGGGTGTTATGCGACATCTCATAGCGGAACAAATCGCCCGTGGAGACGTGGTCAAAACCATATTTTTCAGTCAGGAGTTTAGCTTGTGTGCCTTTGCCGCTACCGGGGGCACCGAAAAGAATAATATTCATTGCTGCTTTTTTTTTATGGGGTACAATAATATAATATATGTGTTAGCGTATGATGTTTCAGTCGATCTTCAGTTGATAAATATCGCGCAGCTGCCGACCATATCCGTCATAGTCGAGTCCTCTGCCTACCACGAACTTGTTAGGGATAGAAAATCCCACATAATGCACAGGCAGGTCGAGTTTATAGGCATCGGGTTTGAGGGTCATGGTTGCGATACGGAGGTCGCTCACCCCGGCCTCTTGCAGCATATCCCAGAGATACTTGTAGGTGCGTCCTGTATCCACAATATCTTCCACAATAAGAACTCTCCGCCCGCGCACATCATCGGTGAGGCCAATCAGGTTCTTAATATGGTTGGTAGATTCGGTACCTTGATAGGAAGAAACTTTCACGCAAGTAATCTGAGCGCTGATAGTAAGCTCCTTGAGTAGGTCCACGGCAAAGACAATAGCCCCGTTGAGGGTGATCAGAATCAACGGAGGCTCGTCTTGGTAGTCGTGGTTTATTTGGGCGGCGATACGATCCACCGCCGCATTTATCTCCTCATCTGGGATATATTTTATAAATGTCTTATCTAATATAGTGACTTCCTTCATGATCTTCTAATTGCGATATGATGCTGCCTTGCGGGCATACGATTCAGCCGATGCTTCATCGCCAATCTGACGGCAGGATTCTTCCAGCAGCACACAGATGTCGTGCAAATCCGTTTTATCATAGGCAAAAGAGAGGGCTTTCTTCAGCCGGTCAATAGCCTTGTCGTAGTCCTTCACGAGCATATAGGCGCTGCCCAACAGTCTGTAAGCATTGGCATTCTGGGGATAAAGTTCCAGAATTTCGTCCTCAAAAGGCAGGAGTCGGTTCCATTCGTTGATTGCGGTAAGCGCCTTGACATACGGTTGAAAGAAAGAGGCAAACAAGGATGGTTCCTTGATAAAGGCCTGTTCAAACCAATCGGCGCTTTCTTTCATCTTATTCTGTTTCAAACAGACAGAGCCCATTATGGCATACACATCAGCTGATGGGTTTGGGCGAGCCAGTTCATAGCCAATCAGCGTTTCCGCATCTTTGGCTGACTGAGCATCAGCGAATCGGGTAAGATAGGATCCCAACATATCGCGTTTTTCCTCCCATTGTACCTTGTCGCTCTTGAACAGAGCGGTCAGGTTGTCGAGAGCCGAAGCGCGGTCGTTATTATCCATCGCATACGAGAAGAGATACTGCAGTCTGTCGGGTTGGTCGGGATTCAGTTGGGCTGCCTTCTGGAAATAGGGCATCGCCTTATCCATCATTCCATTAGAGGAATAGATAGAAGCGGCGTTGAGATAATACTCGGCGTTATTGGGGAAAATCTTGATAAGCTGGTCGTACTCATTGGCAGCCTCCTTCACTTTGTCCATAGCAAGCCAAGCGGCCACTTTGGCTTCAGTAATTTCGGGATGATAGCCCATCAATTGCTCCACCTTATTATAGATCCCGATAAACTTATCATACTTCTGCATGTAATAGTAGCACATAGCCAAGGAAAAAAGGTAGTATTCATTATTGGTTTTCTCCTTGCAGATTTGTTCCCAAAGTTTGGCAGCCTGGGCATACTCCTCGCTTTCCACCAACAATTGAGCCATCTCCACTTTATACCATATATTGTTTTTATCTAACTTGGATGCCTTTTGAAGATGGTCAAGGGCAATGGTATAGTATCGTTTGTCGATGGCAATTTTTGCCAGCATATAGTGGGATGGGTCATGACTGGGGTTATCGAGCAGAATACCGTTGAAAATATTGATAGCTTGGCTTGTATTGGCAGTATAATAGGCTTTGAGGCCGTCGGTATAGGCCACGGATATTTTACGTGCACTCACAGTGGCGGCATCAGTGGCAGCCGTGGCGCGTTGTTTCTTTGTTTGGGCCTCAGCAACTGGCAGGCCGTTCATCAGGGCTATCAACAGCAGATATGGCAATATTTTCTTCATAGTCTATTATTTTCCACTGTGCCCGAAACCGCCGGCGCCTCGGTCGGTCTTGGAGAGATCCTCCACGCTGCCGACAGGTTGCCACTGTACCTGTTGATATTGGGCAATCACCATCTGCGCGATGCGGTCGCCGTGCTGGATTTGGAATGGGGTGTCAGAAAGGTTAATCAAGATAACCATAACCTCCCCTCGATAGTCGGAATCGATGGTGCCGGGACTATTGAGCACGGTGATACCGTGCTTGATGGCGAGACCGCTGCGGGGGCGCACTTGTGCCTCGTATCCTTCGGGCAGTTCCATGAAAAGGCCTGTCGGGATCAGTTTCCGCTCACCAGGCAGAAGGGTTACAGACTCTTTGAGGTTGGCCCGCAGGTCCATACCAGCGGCGGTGGCACTCTCATACATCGGCAACACATTGTCCGATGCGTTATAGATTTTACATGTTTGCATAAGCCTATTGGTAATCAGGCTGCAAAAGTACATCAAAATTTTGGATTAGGCACACCCGATAGAAAAATTATGCCAGTATGCCGAAATTATGCCGAAATCGCATCACGGAAATTTATGGTTTCCAGTCAAAAAGAACCTCACTGAAGGATGATTCAGGAGAATTTTGGAGAGAAAAAGGAAACTTTAACATTAACTGGGCCATACCGTGATCTTTTAAGCTCTTTCTCGTCCCACTATTTTCAATTCTCAACTTTCCATCCACTTCCCCTTAATACAACCTGCTATGCCCATTCTTGAGTTCCTCATCCGTGGGCCACATCTGGGTGATGGTATCCGCACTGATAGTAATAGGAATGCCATAGGGTTGTATCAATTCAGGCTTGGTGTCCTTAAGCACCTCCACTTTTGGGGGTTCATGCGTGGAAATATCAGGCGCTATTTCGTCTTTTTCGAGCCCAAAGTAGCAACTTGTAGCCACATCCGCTTCAAGCATTTTATCGGGGATCATCTGCACAGCATCCGTATCATTTGCCAACGCGTCTGTCATGGCCACCGAGGGGACTTCTGGTTCACTTGGTTGCACGGATGTATCAGCGGGTCGGTGAGCGGGTTTCAACAGGAAAAAGAGGGCCACGCTGACAGCAACGGCCACCACTGCGGACGACCATATCCAAGGCCATATCCGCCGTATGCCGGCATGACGGGCAAAACTGCGCCAGGCAGAAGGCCTATAGGCATATTGGGCTTCTCCCATTTTATTTTTGATCTGTTGGTCAAACTCGCTCATCGTAGTATCTTATTCGTTATACATTTTCGATATTTCCTTTTTCAGACGGTTGCGGGCATGGTTAAGATGCCAAGCAGATGTACTTTCAGTGATACCCAGCGATTGGGCAATCTCCGCATGTGAATAGCCTTCCATCACATACATGTTGAAAACCGTACGCATATTGGGAGGCAGTTGCTGTACCAGCGCCACCAATTCATCTGCCGACATCCGGGCAATTGCATCATTCGCACCCGTTGAGACGAATGTAGTGTTGCTGATTTGCTCCAATTCAGAGGTTTCAAACTTCATTCCGTACTTCCGGCGATAGTCCAAAGCCGCATTCACGACCACTCTTCGCATCCAAGCTTCAAAAGAACCCGTGTTTTCGTATTTGTCGAGGTTAGAAAACACTTTCAAGAACCCCTCGTTGAGCATATCATCAGCCTCGTCGGTGCTGTCGGCATAGCGCATGCATACCGAATACATCAGGCCGTAGTAATGCTTGAACAGCTTGTGCTGCGCCCTTGGGCTGCCCTCGCGGGCGTCATCCACCCAACGGGCTATTCTCGCATTCAAACGCTCATTCATGATATATAACGAAATCTACAACAACAATCTTGGGTCTTCCACAATAATTATTTAATAAACTTAAATCCCAACGAAACCACAAACATGTTCTGCAGCCTTGCCTTGGAAGAGTCGGTAGTGGTCTTGTCGGCCGAGATATCGTATCTCCCGTCAATGGCAAAGCGCCACACGTCAATCCCGAGGCCTATCTGCCCGCCCCATTGCAGATGAGAGGCCACATCACTCACCGTGGACGCCTGCAGCAGATGATTGTTGATAAGTACAGCCACCCGCGGGCCCACAAGAAAGTGCAACTTGAAATTACTATTATTGAGAAAATGGTGACCTATCAGGAGTGGTATATCCAAAAAGTGCTGGCGCATACGGTAGTTTTCCCTGAATTCGCCTATAATGTGCTGGAAGTCAGTATTGCGAAACGAATAGTTCACCTCAGGCTGAAAAAAAAATGCCCTACCGATTCTAAAGAAGGCCCCCAGGTCGAAGCCTCCTGAGAAATCTTGGAAGTTATCCAACGACACCGTATTCCATGCCGTTTTAACACCGAAGGAGAATTGTGCATCGGCTTTAAGCGGGGCAAGGGCCAGCGGCAGGGCAATCAGGAGGATGAACAAGGAATGATGTTTGCTCATATCATCAACTTTAGACATTAGCTATAATTTTTTCCAACATTCAGTGTAACGTTGAATCAGGAATTTTATTTTATTCCCATCCATCGAAAATCTCGGGGCCATACACATGATGCTCTCCCTGATGGCTATGAGCCCACACTTGGGCAAAGAAGGGGCTGTGCGCGCTGAGGTCGTCATAGTCCCAGGAGGGGGGTATGCAATCAGGACACCAATGGCCACCTTCGAGCACCAGTTTCGGGGAAGCCTCAAAAGTGTGCCCCTTGTGGCACTGCCACTGCAACATCTCAGCGGGGTCTCCGCCATACTGGGTGGACAACAACTTGCCTCCACGAAACTCGGCTGCGGCTTGTAACTCCGCAGCGGTCAGCTCCGACAAAGGCTTCGACTCATCGTATCCGTGGTCAATCTGCACCGCCTCCCTTGGATCATCGGGCACTGAGAGGTCCATCTCATCCCAATCGGGAATATTGCGCCAAGCCTCCTCACTGCCATAATAGGCATGGATGCGGTTCATGTCATGATGCTTGATCCACCACTGGGTTCCCCAGCGCTTCTTGTAGGCAATGGGCAGCATCACCCCCTTCATGATAAAGGCCGGCACTATTTTGGCCATCTTGAAGACCTTGGGCAACGATTGCTGCATCTGGGCAAAATAGTCATCCACCGGCATATACTCCCTAAAGTGCAAAAACTGCTCGAGCACGTCAGCGTCCAAATAGTACTGGCCGTGGAAATTGCGCAGCACAAACCAATTGGAATTGAAAATCTTTTCGGGTTTGGGGCAATAGCAAGCTTTCAGGATTTTACACTCAAACTCGTAGTTGGTCATGCGATAGTCGGGGCCGCTGCTGATATTGTAGAAGTGGTTCCAGAACTCATCGGGCACCTCTTCTCCGCACACCCGGGCAAGCAACCGACCGGAGTCTTCCACGGTAGCCCATTCCAGCACACCTTTTATCGGAACATGGAACATGATGGGGTCGAAATTTTTGAGGATGCCTGGATAGAGAATACCAGACTGTCGGAGAGATACCCAATGTTTAAGTCCCGAGTCGGCGAAAATGCGTTCCGCCTTGATCTTGCTGACACCATAGTGGTCGTAAACACTGGCGCAGACGGGGTCGCCGATGCGTCCCCAGTGGACGGGCACATTCCGGTCAGAGGTCTGCGCCACCGAGCCAATATAAACAGCCTTGATATCATCGGCATTGGGTTGCGCAAGGATAGCCCTGACTACATTCTGTGCAGCGGTCACATTTACATGCAAGGTTTTCTTAGGATAGTAATCGGCCGAAGGGGAGACCATGCCGCCCACATGCAGCACATAATCTGCCCCCGTGACACCCGCGAGCACATCCTCGTAACGAGTCAAGTCGCCCCACACCACCTTGATCTGGTCTTGCAGGGGGGCCAGTTTTTTGATATTCTTCTCGCTCTTTCGCGCCAGAACCACGATATTGAGACGGTCGCGCTGCTTGAGCAACTCATGCAATCCGGCCCACCCCATCACACCAGTGGCACCGGTCAAAAACACAGTCTTTTTCATATATTTACTCAATTCTAATATCCGAATATGTCTTCCAAGGTCAGCACGCGCACTGGCCCGAACTTCTCTTCCACCGTCTTCAAATCCACTTCACTTTCCGTGGCCAGTATCATATAAGTCTTTGCTTTCCCCTTGATATACTTCTGGTTGAATTGCCGCACATCCTCCATGGTAAAACCGTCAATGCTGTCATAGACATCCCTGCGATAGTCGTGGGCAATTCCCATCTTACGATTATTCAAATAGGTATTAATGATCGACATCTTGGTAATTCTGGCGGCGGCGATATTCTGTTTGGCACTCTCCTTGGCAAGACTCAAGGCTGGCTCTGACAGCGGCATATCGTCAAACAGCTCGTCAAAAGCAGTCATGGCATCCAGAATCTTGTCATTCTGGGTGGCCACATAAGAATAGTTATACATATGCCCTGTGACCTTTTCGGGAAGCACAAAGGAGGATTGTGCCGTATAGGCCAGCGACCGTTTTTCGCGCATTTCCTGAAAGACAATGGCATTCATACTGCCGCCAAAGTATTGGTTGTACATGCGTACCATCGGGATAAGGGACGCATCCAGCTTGTCAGAACGCATGGTCGTGACAATCCTCGACTGCTTGGCAGGATAGGGCGCATAAAACACCACATCCGCATCGGTAGGCTGCCGCTCAAAGACCCTGGGCGTGGGAGGTGTGGCAAAATGCTTAGGCAACTTGTAGTATTTCGACAGCAGCTTCTGTACATTATTTATGGAGGAGGGGCCATAGTAGGCTACCTCCAGCTGGTAGGTCAGCAACTTCCTGAGATGAGCCAACAGGGTATCGCCATTCAAAGACTTCACCTGCTCGTCTGTGAGTTGATAAGCCACCAAGTCGGGACCGAACTCGCCGTAGGAGCGAAGACAGTTCAACACACTCGACTGCGATGATTTAGCATCTTTCCGCTGCTTGAGCAAGTCGGCAATATAGTGCCGCATAGCCATAGTATCAGCCTGAGCATGACTGACTACATCCATCATCAACTGAAAGGCTGGGACTAAGTTCTCGTCCAATCCTGACAAGGTAATGCTACTTTCCACATCCGACACACTGATATTGTAGCGGCAAGCCATCGTGTAAAATTGCGTCTTGATTTGGTCCACGGACTTCTTGGCAGTCCCAAGTTCCTGCATATAGCGGGAAACATAGCCCAGCAGCAGGTCATGCATTTCCCCTGCCGGATAAATCAGACGCAGGGTAAAAATGTCATCCTCTTCATTGTTGACATGATAGATGGGGACCTGCTTTTTATACTGTCCAAAAGTAATGGCTTCCTGGAAATCCACGAACAATGGTTCGATGGGCCGCACGGTACGCGTCTTCAGTTTGGCAAAAAAGTCGGATTCGGCATCCCTATTCAGCTGGATGGCCGTGATGGGTGGCTTGGTTACATTGGGCAAAGGGGCAGGCTGTCCCTTGCGCTTGTAGATCACCACATAGGCATTGTCGGGGAAATGCTTGTTGGCAAACTCCACAACATCTTGTTTGGTAATCTTCTCATAATAGGCCAATTCATTGGAGGCATAAAACCAGTCCACATTGTACTCAAAAGCCGAAGCCAAGGCATTGGCGCGGGCGCGGTTGTTCTCCAGCTGGCGCATCTTGGAGACCTTTATGTTGTTGAGGGCCGCCTCCATCAAGGATTCGTCAAAACTGCCGCTCTTCACCAATGCGAGTTGCTGCAGGAGGAGGTCACGCACCTCCTCCAAGGTCTGCCCCTCATTGGGCCGGCCACTCAACACAAAAGCGGAATTGTCGCACAGCACATAGGGATAGCTGGATGCGCGGTTCACAAGATGGGGGCGGCTCAGGTTCTGATCCATCAGTCCGCACTGCCCATTGGATAGGATATAGTCCAGCATGCGCATAATGTACACATCGGGATGGTTCGCCGGCAGGTCCATCCTGAAAGCCACATTCACAAATTCAGCCTCGTGACCATATACGGAACGCTCGATCACACTCTCAATGGGATCCTCTTCAGGTACCACATAGTGAGGAATCGGATGGGCGACCAATTGGCCGAAGTAGCGGTCAACAATGGCAATGGCCTCGTCGAAATCGAAATCACCCGACAGGCAGACAGCCATATTGTTAGGGGCATAATAGGCATTGAAGAAGTTGGAGATGTTGGTTAAAGATGGGTTTTTCAGATGCTCCACGCTGCCCAGGGTCGTTTGCTGGCCATAGGCGTTATGGGGGAACAGCGCATGCAACATAGCCTCCGAGGCTTTGCGATTGTCGTTAGCCAGCGAGTTGTTCTTCTCCTCATATACAGTTTCCAATTCCGTATGGAAAAGTCGGAATACGGGTCTCGCAAAGCGTTCATATTGAATGGCCGCCCAATTTTCAAGCTGGTTGGAGGGGATGTCCTCAATATAGACCGTGTAATCGTTGGAGGTCGCCGCATTGGTGCCCTGCGAGCCGATAAACTTCATCATCTTATCGTACTCGTTCGGGACGGCATATCCAGAAGCAATGTACGAGATGCTATCAATCTGCCGATAGAGTGTCGCCCGTTCCTGCGGGTCAGCAGTATGGCGATAAATCTCAAATAGCTGTTCTATCTGCTCCAAGAGCGGCTTCTCGGCCTCCCAGTTGGTAGTACCGAACGCAGGCGTGCCCTTGAACATCAGATGCTCGAGGTAATGTGCCAACCCCGTGGTTTCGGCAGGGTCATGCTTACTGCCTACACGCACTGGAACCAAACATTGAATCCGGGGAGCATCTTTATAAACCGTCAAAAAAACTTTCAAGCCATTCTCCAACGTATAGATGCGCGTGTGCATGACATCGTGATGATAGGTCACATAATCATACTGCTTGTTTGTCTGCGCGGATACTGAAAGCGCCAAGACAAACAACCATAATAGAGGAATCCACTTATTCATCGTCTTCCAATTTTAAAAATGCAAAAATAGCAATTTGTTTTGAAAAGTTTTTAGCAGTTTGATTTTAACTTTTAACTATTGGATGTTGGAGGATGCTGATACACAGGCCTTGGGCAAACGCCCATCTTGAATAGTAAATATTTTATTAATATTTTTTGAAACTATTTATATTTTTTATATCTTTGCCGCATGAAAACGGGTATAAAATTCACAAAAGGAGAATGGATTGGGGCGATGGCGCTGGCGGCCCTGATATTAGGAAGTTACCTCATCTACTACTTATATGACGGGAAACAGGAGCCGCCATACGACTTTAGCGCCTTTGAGGCACAGGTAGCGGCTTTTGAGGCGGAGCAGCAACGCCTGGCCGACTCAATGGAGGCGGTGCAGGCGCATAGCCGCAGTTTTCGCCCGCGCACCTACTCGTTCGGGGACACCACGCCCCGCAAGGGAAAATACGAAAAGAAGCCCCTGTACGAAATCATTCGCCTCGACCTCAACCATTGCGACACCAACGCGGTAAAAACAGTGCCACAGTTTGGCAGCAAACGCGCCGCTAAGTTGGTGGAATATCGCGACAAACTGGGTGGCTTCTACAGTTTTGAACAGGTGCAGGAGGTTTATATCCTGCAAAGCATAGACACTGGTTTTCTGGCCAAATACTTCTTTATCCGGGCGGGCGACACCCGAAAGATCAACATTAACACTGCCACATACAAAGAAATGATACAACATCCCTATTTCGATGCATATCTCACGAAGACCATCCTCGCCTATCGGGAGAAGCACGGCGCCATACAGGGTTTTTCTGAACTGCAGGAAGTAACACACGCCTACCCGGAACTGATGGCACGATTAAAACATTATGTGGTATTTTGATGTCAACCGTTGGATGTTAGCCGTGCCCAAAAAAAAGGTTAAAGACTAAAAGCCAATCACTAAAATCTTCTCTCAAAAAACCATAAAAAATAGTATCTTTGCCGCCTAATTAAAAAACGAAGTTGTGAACCTCTTCAAAGCAGACCTACATACACATACGCTATTCTCTCCCTGTGGGGACTTGGAGATGACACCCGACAATATCATCGACATTGCCAAGCAGCGTGGCCTTGATGTCATTGCCATCACGGATCACAACGCCACCCGCCACTGTCGCTTGGCGGAGCATTATTCCCACAACCGCGACATATTCGTCATCTTCGGCGCCGAGGTTACCACCAAGGAAGAGGCCCACTGCTTAGGCTATTTCCCCGATTACGAATCGCTTGATGCCTTCCAAGACTACCTTGACGAGCACCTCCCTGACATCCCCAACGACCCGGACTTCTTCGGGGACCAAGTACAAATTGACGAGGAGATGAATATCGTGTATGATGAACCACGCCTGCTCACCTCCGCTATTGACCAGACCGTCAACCAGATTGCCGACAAGGTACACTCCTTGGGTGGCCTGTTTGTGCCGGCACACATCGACAAGCAGAAAAACAGTCTTATCGGCCAACTCGGCTTCATCCCCTTCGACTTGGAATACGATGCCGTGGAGCTTTCCGACAAAGGCAACAAAGAGGAGATTCTCAAAGTTCACAAATATCTTAAAGACAAAACTTTCACCAGAAGTTCAGACGCCCATTTCCCCGACCGTATCGCCTTTTCGCCCTGCTGGTTGCGTATGGAGACCCGCAGCTTTGACGAATTCCGCATGGCCCTGCACCACGAAAATGGGAGGGAAGTGATCTTAAAGTTAGAAGTTTAATTTTGGGGGCTTTGTGAACTAAGTATATTGGATTAACAAGTAAACAACAAAAATATGACAGTAAAAGACATTATTGAGAAAATGAACCTGAAGGTCTATTCGGGAGAAAACAATCTGGATACCGAGATTAAGGGTGGATATGTATCTGACCTGCTGAGCGATGTAATGGGTTTTGCGCAAGAGGGTAATGCTTGGGTGACTTTGCAGACACACAAGAACGTCATCGCCATTGCCTCCCTGAAAGAGCTCGCCTGTGTCATTTTGGTCAAGGGCAACGTGCCTGACGACGACATGCTGGAGCAGGCCAAGGAGGAAGAGATTCCCGTTTTGGGCACCACCGAGCAGACCTTTGAGGTGGCAGGCCAACTGTACTCCATGCTCAACGCCTAAGCCATGAAAGATTTTTCAATGCACATCATGGATATCCTCCAAAACTCCACAAGGGCCAAGGCTACGGAGATTATGCTGGAGGTGTTGGAAAACCATGCCACTGACACGCTGACACTCATTTTTAAAGACAACGGCTGTGGCATGTCGCCCGAGACTGTAGAGAAGGTCATCAATCCTTTTTTTACCACCCGCACCACCCGAAAAGTAGGTTTAGGGTTGCCGTTACTTAAGCAAAACACAGAGATGACTGGCGGATCTTTGAATATCCAGTCGGAGGTTAACGTGGGCACAATCGTCACCGCTATCTTCGGACTCACCCATATCGACACACCGCCCATGGGCGATCTGGCCGGCACGCTCGTGCTAACCATCTCCGCCTACCCCGACATCCGCTTTCTCTTCCACTACAAGCGCGACGACGAGGTGGACTACCTGTTAGACACTAATGAAATATACGAAGCCTTGGATGGCATGTCCATCAACTCCCCTGAAATCATCGAATATTTAAAAGAGATGGTGCAGGAGAACATCAAATAAACGCATAACAAAGCACAAATGGCAGCAACAATCATTACCACCATCAGAGAATTAACCATCGCTGCGCAAGAGATGCGCGCGGCTGGCAAAACCATAGGATTAGTACCCACCATGGGCGCACTGCACGAAGGACATCTGTCGCTCATCCGCCGCGCAAAAGCGGAAAACGACGTGGTGTTTGTCTCCATCTTCGTCAATCCAGTGCAATTCAACAACCAAGAGGACTTGATAAAATATCCCCGCACGCTTAACAATGACGTGCAGCTTATCGGTGACTATGCCGACTACATCTTCGCCCCCGCGGTGGAGGAGGTCTTTCCCACCCCTCCAAACGAACAATTCAACTTTGGCAGCGTGGCCAACGTCATGGAGGGTGCCGCACGCCCAGGCCACTTCAACGGCGTCGGCGTCATTGTGGGGCGTCTTTTCCATTGGGTGAACCCTCACAAGTCCTATTTCGGTGAAAAAGACTACCAACAGATTGCCGTCATCCGAGAATTGGTGCGCATCTGCCAGTTCACAACGGAAATTATCCCCTGCCCCATTGTGCGCGAGCCGAACGGGTTGGCCATGAGTTCCCGAAACCGCCGCCTCTCTCCCGATGAGTTCGAAACCGCCGCTCAGATTCACCAAATCCTACTCAAGTCCGCTCAGTTGGAAGCCAATGTGCCTACCATCAAGGCCTTCGTGGAAGAGGAAATCACCAAGGAGCCAGCCTTCACCCTCGACTATTTCGAAATAACCGATGACACAACCCTGCAAACTATCCACTCCTTCAGTGAAGCCAAGGGCGTGATGGGCTTCATCACCGTCTATATTGGGGCTGTCAGACTAATTGACAACATTCGCTACCGCTAACCCTCGCAAGCCGAAGTATTGTCATGAAGAAGCTGGCCAGCATAATCGGAGCACGACCGCAGTTTGTCAAAGCCGCCGTTTTCAACATGGCTGTAGACCATTCTGCCGATTTTGAAGAGGTGGTCATTCACACCGGCCAGCATTTCGATGAAAACATGTCGCAGCTCTTCTTCGACCAGCTGGGAATGCGCATTCCCAAATACAACCTCAACATTCATAGCCTGGCGCACGAGGAGATGACCGAAATCATGCACCAGCAGATTGCAGACATTCTGCGAACGGAACAGCCCGACATGGTGGTGGTCTTTGGCGACACTGACTCCACACTGGCGGGGTCGCGGGCCGCCCACGCCTGCCGTATTCCCCTTTGCCACATCGAAGCTGGGCTGCGGTCTTTCAACATGGCCATGCGCGAAGAGCACAACCGCATGGAGACCGACAAGCTCAGCGATATTCTATGCTGCCCCACGGAGGTGGCCGTACAGAACCTCTCTAAAGAAGGCATCTCCCCCGAACACATCTTCCTGACAGGCGACATCATGAAGGATGCCGCGGTACATTACAAGCCATTGACAAAACCTCCCGCTGTAGATATCCCCGAACCTTTTATCCTTTGTACGCTCCACCGGGCCGAGAACACCGACCGCCCGGAAGTACTCCGTCAACTACTGCATGCGTTGGAGGAAATTAGCAGGCACCATGCGGTCATTCTCCCATTGCATCCACGCACCCGACAGGCTCTTTATGCGCAGAATTACCCTTTTGCACAGTCTTCCATACATTTCATAGAACCCGTGGGCTATTTGGAAATGCAGTACCTGCTGCACCACTGCCAACTGGTAATGACCGACAGCGGCGGTCTCCAAAAAGAGGCCTACTTTGCACACAAACATTGCCTCACCCTGCGGGAAGAGACCGAATGGACCGAGCTGGTGTCGAGAGGCTACAACCATCTTGTCGGGCACCAAGTAAACGACATCGTCACTACAACGCTAAAGATGATTTCCATACCTGCCGATTTTATGGATGACCTCTATGGGGATGGCCATTCAGCCCAACATATTTTAGAGGCCATCAAGGGGTGGTAAAACCCCTCACCTGCATATTTGCCTCACAAGAACCTACGTGAAACACCCAAATTAATGAACGATATGAAACTCCTTACAAAAGTCACTTGCATGGCATTCTTCGGCATGCTGGCGATTCTTCCGGCAGAAGCTCAAAAACGCACCTGCCCCGAACGATTGCTGATATGGCAGGACACGCTCTTCGGCCTGATTGACGGTACCGGCAAGACAGTGTTGCCCTGTATATACGAAGACCTGAGCACCTATAGGAACGATGCGTTCCAAGATAGCTACATCGTGGCCAAGCACAACGGGTTGTATGGCGTGCTTGATTGGGACGGGCACACCTTAGTGCCGTTCCAATATACGGTTGAGCCTGAACCCCTCCCCAACAGCAAGGGCTTCTTTCTCATCCCCTACAAAGGCAAACCCGGTGGGGTCATCAACAGCCAAGGCGACACGGTGGTTTCTTTCCAATATATGGATCTCAACTATACTTATTATTGGTATGGGGAAAAGTGTGACAACCCGCCGAGGCTCATCTATACCCTTTCGGAAATACGCAACGACTCTCTCCGATATCGCCGGGGCACGCACCTCGAAGGTTGCATTGACGAATACGGCAAAGAGATTCTTCCGCCCATCTATAAAAGGATCATGAAGAATGACAAGTTTATGATAGTGCGAGATTCCAACGACCGCGAGGGTGTGGTGGACTATTCGGGTCAATGGATATGCCCACTCACCTCACAATACACTTACCGGCACTACTACCACAACTCCCCCTGCATCCTCATTCATGACAAAGAATCTCATCTATCGGGACTGATGACGCACGATGGACACATGTTGTTGCCCATCCAATATGCATCTCTTTCCAGTGGCTCCTATTCCACAAAAACAATTAAGCTGCAGAACGCTTCTGGACTTTGGGCCTTAGCAGATGAAAAGTTTAATCTGCTCACACCCCATCGTTATACAGAATTATTAGAACTTTGCGAAGCATACCCCTCCACATGGTATCTGGGAGTACTGCCTGATGAGACTGCCGTAGTGTTAGACAATCTTGGGCGCGAATTGCATATCGACCCGCCCATAGCTTTCAGCAAGGAAGACGTACCCTTTGATTATCCGATGGTCATGGTGGATGGCACATGGCAATTGGTGAATCCTTCCGGAAAACGGCTGCCCCAACGCTATAGTTCGGCCTCCCACTATTGGTCATCATCGCTGATGAGTGTCGCCACCGACTCCCTGCATCATGGCATCGTGGACACCAAAGGGCATGTGGTGGTGCCCTTGCGCTATACGGAGGCCGATGCCGTTGGCGACGACCTCATCTATGCCCGCAAGGCATCCGGAGAGGTGGTTGTCTTCAACGGCAAGGGACGAAAACTGGTAACCTGCTGGGGTGTCGAATGGGAATGGCCGAACTTGATGATAGCTAACCAAGAAGGGAAGTGGGCCATGGCCGACAAAAAGACCGGACGTGTTTTGAGCAGATACTACGACTATTTTCACTCAGTATTCCCCGCGACCAACTCTTACAACTACCACCCGATATATTTAGCGGCTGTCGATGACCAAGGCAAGATGGGGTATATTAACGAATACGGCAAGGAAATCTATCCCTGTAACCTCAACCTATCCAGCATATCTGACATATCTGAAAACACCTTCCACAAATTCATTATGGTAGAGTGCTCATGTGGAGGCTTAGGGTACTATCCAATCATCAAGAAAGATTAAGCCAAGGCAATAGATAATTTATAAGTTCAACTTGGAAAGTTATAAAAGCGGGTAAACAAACAAGCCCGCCG
>CALDIA010000070.1 GCA_937901455.1 uncultured Bacteroidales bacterium
ATTTTGAGAAAGGCTCCAAGACAATGCAGCCCATCTTCAACGAGCTCTTTGTTATGGATGCCTTCCCTGCCTTTGACGACATCTACCATTCCCTCCCATCGGGCACCTACCCCTCCACCCTATCGGCACACTCCTCCAAAGAATCCCTGCACTTGTTGTACAACATCCAAATCGACAAACTATCATTCCGTAAACTGCTAAAGAAACTAAACATAGACCCTAACAACAACATCCGTTTCGAGAACCATAAGATCTACTCCTATGGCACCAGTTTCAAAAGCCTCAAATTCGTCTATTTCAATCATATCCTTTCTGTCTCTGATGATTTGGAAGTACTAAAAAAGGCCTTGATTCAGCTCAGGCATCCCAAAAACCTGCTTTCAGAAAAAGAGTTCAAGACATTGTACACGCTCTCACTGAAGAATCAGAAACAATGTTGGGTGCTGCTGCGCAACAAATCCTACATCGATTATCTCAGCAAATATTTTGAACCCAATGAATTAAATACATTGCGCAAAATCGAAACCTTATCTGAATGGTCGGCATTCCAACTTCGAAACACACAGAATGAAATGTTTCTGTCGGGCTACATTGCTTCTAAAAACACCCCCCTGCTGAAACCCAAATTCGAAATTCCGGAAACTGTGATTCCCCCGCAAATCACAAAATACATCAAGACAGAGGGCGAAAACTACGCCACCACCTATTTCACGATACATGAAGAAGACACCGACAGGGCCTACCTCGTCCTGTCGGAAGATACAATCAGACCAGCATTCACGAAGATGACTTTTGAGGAACTCGATGCTTTCAAGAGCATTTACCCCGATGGCCTATACCCCGTTGACAGTCTTTTGGGCAACATGAGGCAAGTATTCGCCCCCTCATTTTTTGCGCTGGAGCAGCCAAACTGGTCTTTTTGCATGCTTCGTGATGGCTATTATATCTTATCTTCCAGCAAAGAAAACCTGCAAGCGGTTGCCAAGTGGTACCAATCGGGCAGCAGTATCCGCAACAACAATCTTTACAAATTTGCCAAAAACAGCCAACCCTCCAAAAATGCAGAAGAATACACCCTCCTCAACAACGAGCATAACCCTTATTGGCAGAATGTACTCTCAAAAAAAGGTAAGGAAAGCTACATTGGCAAACACCTCAGCGTTTTTTCCCTATATTGTACAGAGGCTCTAACCCAGGATAGCGACAATTTGACCGCCATCAACCTCTATTTTCTGTTTAACAGATAGGAGGCCAACTAAACATCCTCCCGCAGAAGGAGCTTTTGGACATTATCTGAATCCAGCATGCGTGTTTTTGACATCAGCAGGGGGTTCTCTTGTTGCTGCAAGAGTTGAAAAATGCTCTTGTATTGGTGCACGTAGTTCACATCCGGCATGAAATGCCGCTGACCCAGATAACGGACCCTTCTGCTTTTATACACACGCTCAATCGACGTAAGAATCTCCATGCAACAGCCTTTCAAAAATACATCCAAGGGCTCCTCTTCTGCCTTTTTGGCTTTGCCTTTCGACTTTGACTTTGCTGGATGAACCGGCTTGGGTTCATTCGAGGCAGCATACAGCAAGTCGGTGATCTCTTGCGATTTCCAAACTGTCTGTTGATGGATGATACGGCGTACATCCTCAACTGAACATTCCTTATCCACTGAAATCAAAATCACAAAATCATACTCGTCGTAGGGGCATTTATACTTAAAAAGTCCTGTATTGCCAAGAAAATAGAACTGTTCCCTGAACATGGGAATGCTGAGGGTGTATTGATCCGTTTCATCACTGAGATCCGTAAGCACCCAGTTGGGTATGAAAGTGAGAGTCAGATTCTGCTGAGGGCGGATCAGTGCAGTGAAGGCTGGAATTTTCACCTTTATATCTCTATATGCAGAAAGCGAAAAATTGCAAAGAAAGGCAAAATCGGCACCGAACAAGTTCGTACACTGCTGGGCAAAAGACAAGGGGTCAAGCTCCGACCGAACCAGAAACAGGTAATAATCGGTGGTGCATCCGAAGGACTCGTTCACATCGAGAACCACTTCAACAGGCTTACTGGGCAATAAGTTTCTCTTCATTTTGGCGGTGCAAAAATACAAAAATAAGCCTTAAAAAGAATCTATGAAACACATTACATTTAGATTATATTTTTGGTACTTTTGCAACGTTTTTCATTTTGCCTGTCAAACAAAAGAAAAACCAATACAACAATCTATTTGTCAACAAATTAAAAATTTAAATATAAGATATGTCAACAACAGATCAAATCAAGAAAATTGACGACATCGTCATTCGATTTGCCGGCGACAGTGGTGACGGCATGCAGTTGTCAGGCACTTTGTTCTCTGACGCATCCGCTTTGACGGGCAATGACATTGCCACATTCCCCGACTATCCTGCCGAAATCCGAGCTCCACACAACACCATTGCCGGTGTATCCGGATTCCAAGTGCACGTTGGAAACCACATCTATAGTTCAGGTGACAAGTGCGACATCATCGTCGCCATGAACCCGGCATCCCTCAAGTCGAACCTCAAGTGGGCCAAGAAAGGCGCCACCATCATTGTGGACATCGACACTTTTACCGACGAGGCCCTTGAGAAAGCCGGCTATACCGAGAACGACAATCCGTTCACGGACGAGATGGAGCGCGCCTACACCATCATCAAGGCGCCGGTCACTTCGTTCACGCAACGTATTGGCAACGAGCAGGGCGCCGACAAGAAGACCGCCGACCGCTGCCGCAACATGTTCGCGTTAGGCATCATCTTCTACGCCACCCACAAGAAACTCGACCAGACCTACGCTTATCTTGAACGCAAGTTCGCCAAGAAGCCGGACGTGGTGAAGCTGAACAAGGCCGTGCTCACCGAAGGCTACGAATACGCCGACAAGCTGGAGGTGATGCAATCCCATATTTTCGAAATCGCGCAAGCCGACAGCATGCCCAAAGGTCGTTACCGCAACATCACGGGCAACGTCGCCACCGCTTGGGGTCTCTTAGCCGCATCCGAGAAATCCGGTCGCAGACTGTTCCTCGGCTCCTACCCTATCACCCCGGCTACGGATGTGATGGTGGAGTTGGCCAAACACAAATCCTTAGGTGCCCGCGTTTTCCAAGCTGAAGACGAAATCGCAGGCGTCTGCTCCGCCATCGGTGCTTCCTACGCCGGAGCATTGGCCTGTACTTCCACCTCTGGTCCAGGTCTCTCCCTGAAGAGCGAAGCCCTCGGCTTGGCCGTCATGGTGGAATTGCCGCTCGTCGTCGTGGACGTGCAGCGCGGTGGTCCCTCCACGGGTCTTCCCACCAAAACCGAACAGGGCGACCTAAACCAGGCACTCTACGGCCGTAACGGCGAGGCCCCCCTCGTGGTGATAGCCGCCTCCTCCAGCGCCAACTGTTTCTACTGGGCATACAACGCCGCCAAGGTCGCCTTGGAGCACATGACCCCCGTCATCCTGCTCACCGACGGCTACCTCGGCAACGGTTCCCAGCTGTTCCGCATCCCTAAGATGGCCGACATGCCAGATATCAAACCACGTCTCGCCACACCAAACGACCCGAACTACCGGCCGTTCCGTCGAGACCCCGTCACCTTCGCACGCGAGTGGGCACTGCCCGGCATGGAAGGTTTGAGACACCGTGTGGGCGGCCTTGAAAAATGCCCCGACGGGCCTCTGAGCACCGATCCCGAAAACCACGCCCTGATGGTCTATAACCGCCAAGAGAAGGTGAACCGCGTGGCCAACGACATCCCCGATCAGGAGGTGACAGGCACCCCCGATGCTGAACTCCTCGTGATTGGCTGGGGCGGCACCGCCGGCGCACTCACCCTCGCTGTGGAAGAAATGAACAACGAAGGCAAAAATGTGGCCTATACCCACTTCAATTATATTTGTCCACTGCCAAAAAACACCGGCGACATCCTCAAAAAATACAAGAAAATCGTCGTTTGTGAACTTAACAACGGCCAGTTCGCCGGCTATCTCCGCACCCAATTCCCCGATTGCCCGATGACCCAGTACAACAAAATCATGGGGCTCCCGTTTGAGGTGGGCGAGCTGAAAGCCGAGTTCGAAAGACTGCTTGCCAAATAATTCATGTAAAACCATTAAAAAATTCAAATTATGGCAGAAAGACATTTTGTTCCCAAAGCGGACCGCGAATATACGAAAGCTGACTTTACCAGCGACCAGATGGTGAAATGGTGCCCCGGTTGTGGCGATCATGCCATCCTCAATTCTTTGTTGAACACATTCCCTAAAACCAACCACAAGAAAGAGAATATCTGCATGGTGTCCGGCATCGGATGTTCCTCACGAATCCCATATTACGTGGACACGTACGGGTTCCACAGTATCCACGGCCGCGCCTGCGCCATCGCCACGGGCGTGAAACTCGCCAACCCGACCCTCTCCGTGTGGGTAAGCATGGGCGACGGCGACTCCATGGCCATCGGCGGCAACCACCTGATCCATGCAGTGCGCCGTAACCAAGACTTCAACATCACCATCTTCAACAACGAGATCTACGGCCTCACCAAGGGCCAGTACAGTCCGACCACCAAGTTCGGACAGGTCACCAAGACCTCCCCTTACGGCACCATCGACTACCCGTTCAACCCGGGCGAGCTGGTCATGGGTGCGCAGGGCACATTCTTCGCCCGTTCGCTCGACTGCGTGCCGGCCTTGACCACCGACATCATGACCCGCGCCGCCCAGCACGACGGCACCAGTGTGGTGGAAGTGCTGCAGAACTGCATGATCTTCAACGACAAGGCCCACGCCGCCATCACCGACCGCGCCGTCCGTGACGACCGCACCATCATCCTCGAGGACCGCAAGCCCATGATCTTCGGCAAGGAGAAGAACAAGGGTATCCGCTTCAACGGCCGCGAACTCGAGGTGGTCACCATCGGCGAGAACGGCATCACCATCGACGACATCCTGGTGCACCACGAGGACACCGAGGACACCGGCATCCACATGATGCTGGCCCGTATGAAAGGCGAACTCCCCGTGGCCATCGGCGTGATCCGCAACGTCAAGAAGACCTCCTACACGCAACTTTACGAAGAACAGATGGAAGAGCAGATGGCCAACGGCAAGTACAAATGCGTCGATGACCTGCTGAACAGCGGAGACACGTGGGAGATTTAATTCAGAATTTAGAATTCAAAATTTAGAATTTAGAATTTAGGGCCGTTGCCGAGGGGTGACGGTCCTTTTTTGATGGTGGTTGGTTTGCATTTTTGGACAAGATGGTGCCGGATGTCTTCGGTGTGGGCTGTTGGGTGTGAGGGGTTGTTTTATGCTTCCATACAGGCTCTATCTCCCAATCACGAGGGGTACGCATGGCGGCGGGAGCTAATATACGTAATGGGGTGGCCAGCAAGGTGTTCCAAAGAAATGTAGTGCGTGTCGGCGGTTACGGGCGGAGCAGGCATCGAAACTTTAGGTAGTGGCGCAGAGCCTCCTCCACATGGCGGAGGTCCTCGTCGATTTGTCGCAAGCGGTGTTCGATTTCCTCATCTGAATGATGTTGGCTGTTGAGGACGTTTGGTTTCATTTTGGCTTTGAGATACTCTAAACCGTTGTGCAGGGTTAGCGAATCGCACGACACGTTTGGGGAGAAGAAGCTGCCAAAAGAGAAACCGAGGAATAAATTTCCCCAGGATTGATACCGCTGTAAGTCATTTTGATATTCGGCGATGCGTGGGTCGTTTTGGGGTCATTGTCTTTTAGATTATTAAATGTTTTCTATACCATTTAGGAGTAAATTCGCATTTTCATCATGTTTGTTTTTCTCGTAAAAATCACGG
This sequence comes from uncultured Bacteroidales bacterium, assembly GCA_937901455.1. Lineage (GTDB taxonomy): Bacteria > Bacteroidota > Bacteroidia > Bacteroidales > WCHB1-69 > F23-D06. The sequence goes on from CALDIA010000070.1 coordinate 5,832, forward strand.
GCTTGTTTCATCATATGAACAAGTGCATTTTTTGAATCATTCTTAGATTTAACAAACTTATCACGTTCGGATTTAGCTTCACACACACATGGAACCGCAACATTGCCAGGAACACCATAGTGGACATAATTGACGGGAACAGCATTCGCAACAAGTTGTTCTACCCATAAGCATTCTTGGCTTTCAAAAGAGGTCAAGTAGATTGCTGTTATGGCTTTTTGAACGTCTAAGTATTCTGCAGTGTTGCAAATGATTCGAAATTCGTTTTCAATACACCATTTGTCAGATTTTGTAAAAAACAGATCATTGATGTTTTTGTCGATGAATTGTTTTAAATCGTTAATAGTATATACATCGGTTGGAATCTCGTAACTATAGGGAAGATGTGTAAGATAATTGACACACTGTGCAACGGAATTGTTTGGAAAATGCAATTTGTCGAAGTCGAATTCAATACAAACTCCTCGTCTTTTGTCGCCGTAGTGAGCCCACATGGTAGGACTCATACAACCTTTTACATATGTGTCATAATCCATCGTAAAGCTTATTTGTTTGTAAGAAGACATGATGTCTTGTAGTGCAAACAAAAGAGGTAACCTTTCTGGTGTAGAAGAAAGTTTTTTCAAACACTCCTGCATGTCGTTAACCTCAGATATCATTCCAAATTTTAGTTTTTTTGACAACCAAATTTTTACAAAGGTGTCAAATGAAGTGTAATGATATAGCTTTTTCTTTTTTTCTTCGACAGATAATGGTTTACCTGGGTAGACTTTGAAAAAACCACCGAATGACTTTTCTACATTTTTATTGTCCATTTTATTTATAATATTGTTTTTTATGACGGAAAGTAATCTTTCACCACGCTTAAAAAGTCTTGACACATTTTATACTCCTGAATAATGGTCTCAAGGTTACTTTTTATGTACGTTTTTTCTAACTTCATTCCATTTATACAGAATCTCATCTTCCCTAATTCATCTGTTAGATCCTTGAATGTTTGTTTGTCACAACTATCAAATATTTTTAAAGAAGGTGTGATAAACGATTCCTCAAGTTTTAGGGGATTGACATCTGGATGGTTACCAAATGCAACAGTATAGAGCCTTGATAGTTCATTGTATGCCGCCTTGTCCATTGCAGATGGAACATAATCACTTATGTCATATAAGATTTTCGAATAGCAAAACTGTGCATTGTTAAATTCGTCAATATGCTCCCCTGCAGACTCACGAAATCTGTAAAAGGAATCGTTGAGTTGAGCATGGGCCATATCTAACGTGGTAATGAAAGACAATATTTTGTTATATCGTTCTTGAACATCAACATTATCGGTCTTTCGCTCTAGGTAGCTATACAGATCTTCTTTACTCAATGATTCAAATATTGATCCTTTCAACATCTGAAAAATAGTCAACGGAGGAATATCATATTGCTCGGGTTTGTCACAGTATTCTATAATAAAACTCTCTATTTCGTTTATTTGCTTGCTTACTATTGGAATATACGATAGTAGCTCACGTTTCCACTTTTCTCCATTTTGTTTTATTCTGTGTCTATCCACAAACATTTGAGCCAACCGGTCTATCAAAACACCAAGAAACAGCATTACAATAGGTAATATTATGTTATAAAACACACTCGGCGACTCTTTATGTTCAGCATATATTATCTGAGAAACTGGTATAGACTCTTGCATTGCAATCGTGTCGTTTTCAAATTTGACGAAAAGTGTGTCCGATTCCACCACAGAATTATTCGAAGGATCTTTTAGAACAGAAGTATTAGTGTCACCCATTGAAATTGACACTGCAACCAATAAACAAGTCAAGGAACTAATCATACATCAATCATTCTTTATTACTATATTTACAAGACACTTCTTTTGCAAAATCCATGTCATCTATAAGTGCTTGACATCTTGTTGGTTATCATATACGCTCAATCACCGCAATCTCCTCCTCCGTCACCCCATACAACCCATACACCAACCTATCAATCTCCCGCTCCAACATAGAGGTGTCATCCGATGGATTGGACTTCTTTGCATCAAGGATTTGGTCAACTAAGGCAATGATAGGCTGTTGTTGTTCCATTGTCAGTTTGGGAATTGGAATGCTTTTAATGGATTCGGTGTCAAATGGTAAAGCACCACCATTAAGATGTTTTGTTTCGTTTTTGGTGCAATAATAGTAATCTATTAACCTGCTGTTCAGTAATCCTAAAACGAATTTAATATGGTAATTTTTGAAGCTATGAAGCACGTTCACTTTGCCTGCGCATTCGCCTTCATTCGAAATAGCAACCCGACAATGGCTTGTCATTCTCGTCATAAAGAGACATTGATTTTGAAAACAGCGCAATGCATTTGTACTGTATAGTGTGGTGTCTATATACTTCTCACTCTCTGTGACATATCGCTTGATTTGTTTAGATTCAACAAATATTTGATATTCTGAACTTTCTTGGCAATAAGTCACATAGTCTCTGAAACCGGTTTTTGACAATCCACAGAAGATGGAACAAATGTCAGCTAAAATCTTTTGTTGTTGTTCCAATTTGTCGTCTATCAGCGAATTGTGTGACAAGGTTATAACATAATTCTGTTTTTGAATGAAAGATGATTTAGGTATGATAGATTTGTTGGTTTCAATTCGAACCAAATCTCTTGGACTGAATAAAACAATATCACTTTGTGAGTTGCTTTTGACAATCGAATTGATGCAAGTGTATGTGCTAGCATCCTTGAAAACTTTTATGTTTGATACATCAACGATGGAGGATAATTTGTGATTTTTCACAATAAAATGTCTTATGCCATTTCCTGATTCAGCTGACAAATATTGATAGGGATTAATGTAATACAAAACACCCGAATCACGCAATATGTTTACCCCATGTTCTATGAAATACACGTATAAACTTCCTTTCTTTTCAATTTTATAGGATGAAAATATGTTTAGTCCAGATTTTGTTGTGGCATCAATTCGCCTATAATCAACATACGGCGGGTTCCCCACCACGATGTCAAACCCTCCCTTGTCGAAGATGTCCTTGAACCAGGTGTGCCAGAGGAAGAACTCCTGGTTGGCGGAGGGGTCGAGGGCGGCGAGACGGAGCTCGGCGGACGGACGCAACCCCTGCTGGCGGATGTATCGCTTGACACTGTCGTTGATTTCGCGGCGCGCCGCCGCCTTCTTCCCATGGTCGGTGAGGCTGAAGTACTCCTTCAGCATCAGCTGGAGGTTGCGCCTGGTCTCGTCGGAGGTGTACTCCATCGCTAACTGGTTCGCGCCCGCCTTGCCGCGCCCCTTCCCGATACGGCTCAGCATGCCGCCGCCGGCCATCAGGCGGCTCAGGTCCACCCCGCCGAAACTCTCAATCAGACTGTTGCCCTGCATGAACTTGTAGTCGAAGTTGGGCAGCGGCGCGGGCTCGTCGCTATCGACCACGATGCTGAGCCAGAACCGCAGCCGCGCGATGTCGATGGCGCCCCGCTCGATATCGACCCCGTAGATGTTGTTTTCGATGATCTCTTTCTTTAACTGTAAACGACTGTTCTTTCCAACCCTGTCATCATTCCTAATTGATTCCCGGCACCGCCACAATTCGTTCAGCAGCCCCATCGGGAATGCGCCGCTGCCGATGGCAGGATCGCAGATCTTCACCTCGCGCAAGGCACGGTCGAGGAGGGCGCGGTAGGGTTCCAATTCATTAGGGAATTCGTGGGTTTCGACGAAGGTGCGGATTGCGGAATCTGTAGAGACGCGCCATGGCACGTCTCTACAATCGGCCAATTGTTGTGTCAGATACGCAATCAACGATTCCTTGCACATATACCGCACAATCTCTTTCGGGGTGTAGAACGCGCCCTTGGCTTTGTTGTCTTCCAACAGACTCTCGAAGATCTTGCCCAACATTTCGGGATCGACGCCGATCTCGGCATCGTCGGGGTCGTTTTCATCGACAGTGAAGTTGTAGGAGGCGAGGAAATCGAACAGCATCTTGAAGGTCCGCGCGGGCAGCGTCACCCGCAATTTGTCAATGTCGTCCTCTTCGAAGAGACCGCCGTTCAAGTAAGGGATGCTGTTCGATGAGGAATTGTTTTGCGCGGGTTGCCATTGATGGAGTAAATCGATGTTCCAGTGATGGTTACGAAAAACTTCTTCACGGTGTTCGGGTTCGGTGTTGAGCATTCCGAAGAAAAGCGGTTCGAGGACGCTTTCGAGATAGTCGTCCTGGTGGTTGCAATTGCGGAAGGTGTTCTGCATGAAATTGGGGTCGCCGTTGAGCCAGCCTTTTTTCTGCAAAAAATGGAGGAACACGATGCGGCCCATCATCTTTTTGACGTAGTCGTGGAGACGGGCGTCGGATGTTCCGTCGGTAGAGACGCGCCATGGCACGTCTCTACGATAGGATTGCGCCAATTCCGTCACTATACGGTCGTAATGGAGATGGTATTCGTCGAAGAACTCGTCGCTGAGCGCATCCACCGAGAAGGATTCCCTGAGGTCGGACAGCTTTAAGCGCCCACTCAGCTTGGCAATCTTCTCCAACCGCTCAAGCGGTGTCTTGTATTGCCCGTTTTCGTCGCCTAAGATGTAGGAGAACCGTTTGGCCGAGGTGCTGCCCTCTTTGAGGTCACAGATGTAGGACAACCGCCAGTGCCGGCCGTCGTCGAAAACGGCAATGGCCCCATCGACATCGTATTTCAGATAAGGACTGATCAGCTTGCGCAGACCCACACGCTTGCGGCGCACATCGCCGCCATCGGCCACGCGGGTGTAGAAAAAACCGAGCAGACGATGGTCGGCATCATCCATCTGACCGATGAAAAAACTCTGGTCGCCTTCGGCGTTGGTGTCGAGCCATTCGGGACGCGAGGCCACATCGTTGCAACCGAAAAGACGATGCACGATTTCGTGGCTGTAAGTCGCATAGTCGAACGGCGACTTGAAAATCTGACGGAGGGTTTCGGTGTTCATTGTCGGGTTTATTTGAAGGTTTCGCTTAAAATGATGTCGGCGGCGGTGTAGGCCACCTGCTTTGTTTCAGTCTGCGGCTCCGGGTAGCTGTAGCGTCTGTCCAACTCTTCAAGCTGTTTCTGTATCTTGATGAGCGGTGCCGGCTCTTTCTTCTGCTTCCTCGAAATACGGTTGAGGGCATCGGCCAACTGGTTGAAAGCTCCGCGTTCCACCATCTGCTTCAGACGGTCGATGGTGCCGCGTCCCTCTTCGTCGAGCAGAGGCCGCACCTCGCGCAAGAAAGCAGCGGCCTTCTTGGCGTCGTTGTCTTTGCTGCCGATTTTGAGCTTGTCTTCCTGATATTCGCGCTGCTGGTCGAGGGAATATTGCCGTATCGCGCTCTGTACCTGTTCGTAATGTCGCTGTATGCTGTCGCCGAAGGGAACCGCTTTCTCGTCGGGTTCCGCATGGAAGATGTCGGCGGCTTCGAGGAAGGAGAGCTCGCGGGGGGTGTCGCTGACGAGGTAGAAGGCTTTTTTGAGGGGAGAGGACAGGTACACGATAGAGGGTAGCGTCTCTCCGAGACGCTGATCGTCCTTGGTGGGCTGCAGCCCCACACTGCGCTGCGCTTGTGTGGGGTTAATTGCACTTCGTGCGTTTAGCCTCTCCGAGGCTATGGCGGAAGAGCCATCGAATCCTGATGCCTTCAAAGCGGCGTTTATAGAATCGTTGGTGACAAAGGAGAACTCCGAGGCTCTGGCGCAACGACTTTTCGGCGGAAGATTCTTGATACGGCGATAGAGCGAAGGATTGTTGTCGTGGAGGGTGCGCACTTCGCGCAGCAGCTCTAAACTGCGGTCGGTTTCGTCGCGCACGTCGGTGTTGAAGAGCTTGAACTCGTGTACCAGCTCGTCGTGCGAGTAGATTTTGGTGTCCTCGCCGAGGGCGGAATGGAAACTCTGCAGCTTGATGAGGGAGTTCTTCTTCAAACTGATGATGGAATCGCCGGGGTCGGAAGGGTAAAACATGTAGTTGTGGATGGCGGTGGCGGTGGAGCCGATACGGTTCACACGCCCGATGCGCTGCATCAACCGCGTGGCATTCCACGGGCTGTCGTAATTGACAATGACATTCGCCCTGTGCAGGTTCACGCCTTCGGCCAACACATCGGATGTAATCACGATGTTGTAGTCGTTACGCCACTCTTCTTTGTACTTGGCATCGAAGTTAGCCTGAATCGTTTTCTGAAGTCGCTTGCGGTTTTTGGCGCACACGGCCAGAATGTCTTGACGATGCAAACGCTCTTTCAACTCTCTTTCCAGATAGTTGACGGTATCGACGCTTTCGCTGAACACCACTAATTTACCGCCGGGATTCTTCTCCTTGTCGAACAGTTCCCCTTGCAGCATGTTGATGAAAAGTTCTAACTTGGGGTCGGATTTCACTTTGTCCCATCGTTGGCACAGCTTGTCTAACACATCGGCATCATACTCCAACATCGGCAGGAGATCGGGCTTGAAGTCGGCCGCATGGAAGAGTATCTCTTTCTGGTCGAAGCCTTTGCCGATGGCTAATTCGATGATTTCGTCCAACTCGACCCCGTCGGACTGCAACTTTTTCACATTCAGCTCGGGGGCGATGATGACTTTGTCTTCTTGGAACATCTTTATCATCCCCCTTGTGGCATCCAAAAGAGTGTGGAGCGAGCGGCGGAAGGCATCGAAACTGCTTTCCAACCGTTTGACCAAATGCGTCTGGTAGATGGAAGCGAGCGAGTCGGCCATGTGCTTCGCCATCTTGCCGGAGGGGACTTTGTACGAGGGGCAATACTCCACCGCACGATAACGGGCGTAATGCAGGCCGCTCCCGTTGAAGATGTCCGCGTTCACCTCTTTCAGATTGGCCGACGGCGTATCGACCAATTTTATATAGGTGTCGATGAAGAGTTTCAGCAATTCGGGCGACATCTGATAGGTGCGGTCGGTGGGGTCGAGCAGCTGCGGGAAATGGATCTCGTGGGAGTAGCGGGGCTCGTGCTGGATATTGCTGCGGGTACGGCGCACCATCACTTTCTCCAACACTTTATGGCGAAGCTCTTGATTGACGGCATCGATACGGGTGGTGAGGAAACCGGCGCTCATCGTGCGGCGCTGCGACATCAGGCTCTTGAATTCCTTGATCCACGGGGCAAACGTGTCGGCAATGTTGCTGACCCCGTCAATCGTGCAGCGCGCGGCATCCTGAAACAGCAGCAACTGGTTCTTGATGTCCTCGGGCGTGTTGTTGAGCGGCGTGGCAGAAAGCAGCAGCACCCGTTTGTTTCCGTCAACATTGCCTTTATTCGACCGTGCCGACTTGCAGATGCGCTGCAGCAGGTCATAGTTGTCGTTGCTGTCGTGCCGGAAGTTGTGCGCCTCATCGACGATAATGAGGTCGTAGTAACCAGGCTGACTGTAGTTGTTGGTGCCCTCAATGATTTTTTCCAAACTGCCATTGCTGACGAAGTGGCTATAGTTGTTTTTGATTTGGAAATCCCTGAAAGTGTCCTCCCAGTTTTTTTGCACCGAAGGCGGGAAAATGACGAGGATACGGGTGTTGTCGCCATTGGCGGCGATAAACCGCTGGGCAATCATGGCCGCCACCACGGTTTTTCCCAAACCCACCACGTCGGCGATGAAGCATCCGCCGTGTCGCATCATAATGTCGTACCCTTGTACCACGGCGTCGCGCTGATAGGTGAGGTCGTCGTAATTGTCGGGAAGATGAGGGACGAAATGGTCTTCTACCTGGTTGCCGAAGTGGTCGATCAGCATCCGCATATAGAGTTCGTAAGGCGTAGGCTGATGTTCAGGCGGCGCGAGATGAGTTCCATCCACAATGCGGTTCACGTCATCCATAGTCACGGGTATGGCATCGTTCCACAGATGCTGAAACTCTTCCTCGCAGTAATGCACATCGTCATAATCCTTCATGGCCACATTCAGCTCATAGCGCGGCGGTTCGGTGGTGCCGAGTCCTTGCGCGCTGAGGTTGCTGCTGCCCATAATGACCCAGCCGTCGCTATGCTCGCTGTGGTTCTTCGGCAGACAGAGATAGAATTTCGCATGGAGGTCTTTGGTGGGATGGATGCGCAATTGCAGACGTCCGTCGGCGATGTCGGCGCAAAACTGACGGATGCCTTCATCTACCTCGGAAGCGTATTCCGACTGATAGACATCGCGGAGGAAATCCTCGCAATATTGTTCGAGGCTCGCCTCCCTGTCGCCGAAAAACAGCTTGCCGGCGGCCTGCGATTGGCGGAAGAGATTGTCGATGTTGATGCCGACGAGGATGCGGATTTCGCTGACCTTCTCCAACTCCTTGCGCAGTTTGAAGTAGCCGGTAGAACGAAAATAGCCAACCACGGCATGGAAGATGTCGAAGTTGGCCATTGCGGAGGCGATGCCGTGGAACTTGTCCATCAGCCGCGTCTCGATATTGTTGAAAAACTTGGTGCTCATGATGGCTCGGCGTTTTATGCGCTTCGCCTTTCGAGATGCCACAAAAAAGAATCCGTGAGTCTTTCTGTCTAAAGTCGAGGCTCTGGACTGCCTGTATTACAAACGAGAAAGCCCACGGATACACCGTGAGCATTTCTGCTTTCTCGCGTAATACAGTTGAAATTGTCCAGATTTCGACTTTACTTGAAAAGCAAAAACGCTTTATGTCAAAAAATTACAAATGTCTATTTCTTTCTTCTACTACTCAATGAATTTTGGTTCTTACACATTTTTACAGGCGCAAAAGTACAAAAAAATCCGACAGCGCATAGGAAAAATGCTATAGATTCAGCTCGCCGAGCCTCTATTACCGGAACCGCATGGAAGCCGCTGCGGAACTCTACCACGCCGGAAAGGTCTCCTATCTTCTTGTTAGCGGCGACAACCACAAGCAGGGCTACAACGAGCCCGAATGCATGCGGCAGTCGCTCATCGCGCTGGGGGTCCCGGCTTCGCTCATCGTCTTGGACTATGCGGGCTTCCGCACGTTCGACTCGATGGTGCGCTGCAAGAAGGTCTTCGGTCAGGACTCCGTCACGGTAATCTCCCAGCTCTGGCACAACGAACGCGCCCTCTACATCGCGAAACACTCGGATTTGGACGCCATCGCCTACAACGCCGGCGACGTACGGATGAAATGGTACTACGTAAAAAGCCGCTCCCGTGAAATGCTCGCCAAGGTCAAGGTCGTCCTCGATGTGACCTTCGGCAAAAAGCCGAAATTCTTGGGAAAACCGGTAATTATTGGACGGTAGCGGTGGCAAGAATAGTCATTATTTCGGTCTCTTCACCGCGGTCGCAGAAGTATTCCGGACTTTCGTAACCTTGGCATATAAAGGGATTTACAATCTATTTCTTCATAATATTCAGACTAAAAAAGTACAATATTCATTACATAATTTCCGTAACGGAAAAACTGCAATGTAAGAGCACAAAAAATTTCTTTCAAAAATAATATGTACCTTTGCCGTCACTAAATCTCCTGTAATGAAAAAGATTCTAACCCCCATAATCCTCTTCGCCATGATGACCGCAACCGCGCAACGCGATTACACCCAGTATGTTAACCCGATGATCGGGACCAACGGCATGGGGCACACCTTTCCCGGTGCGTGCTACCCCTTCGGGGGCGTGCAGGTGAGCCCCGACACGGACACCATCCCCCACAACATCAACGGAAAATACCAGCCGGGCGTCTATGACTACTGTGCCGGATACCAGTACCGCGATCAGACCATCGTGGGCTTCAGCCACACCCACTTCAGCGGCACCGGCCACTCCGACATGGGCGACATCCTGCTGATGCCCATCACTGGCGAGGTACAGCTCAACCCCGGCACCGCCGACAACCCCGACAGCGGCTATCGCTCACGCTTCAGCCACGAGACCGAGAAGGCCTCCCCCGGCTACTACGAGGTGCGCCTCAGCGACGACGACATCCTCGTGCAGCTCACCGCCACTCCGCACTGCGGCATCCATCGCTACACTTACCCCCAAGGCAAGACCCAGAAGCTCATCGTCGATCTAAACCACTGCCTCTACAACTACGACGGCAAGGTGCTGTGGGCCTCCCTGCGGATGGAAGATCCCTACACGCTGACGGGCTACCGCATCACCAACGGTTGGGCCCGGGAGAACTACGTCTATTTTGCCATCCACTTCAGCAAGCCCGTGGCGCACTACGGCTACCAGGATTTCGGGAAACAGAACTACAACGGCTTCTGGAAACGCTTCGACCTCAACCACGACTTCCCCGAAATGGCTGGACGCAAAATGGTCGTTTGGATAGAATTCGAGCAAGATGATAATCCTGTGCTGGAAGTGCAAGTGGCGCTTTCGGCAGTAAGCACAGATGGGGCCAGAAATAATAGGTTTGCAGAAACCGTAATTGAAGAAAGGCCAAACCATTACCAGAGTCTTTCTTTTGAACAGATTCATCAACAGACCAAGAAAATCTGGAATGACAAATTGGGCATTTACCAAGCCCAAGGCACCCCCGACCAACTCGCGATGTTTTACACTTCACTCTACCACACAATGATAAATCCATCTGTTTATCAAGATGTTGACGGACAATATCGCGGGGTGGACCACAATATCCACCAAAACTTGGAAGGACACACCAATTACACAATTTTCTCCTTGTGGGACACCTACCGCGCCGAACACCCGCTACTGAACATCATTGATCCGAAGGCCGCCTGTGATATGGTTTCCTCCATGATTGATCATGCCGAACAGAGCGTGCATCAAATTCTTCCCATTTGGAGTCACGCTGGCAACGAAAACTGGTGCATGATCGGCTATCATGGCGTGTCGGCGGTGGCGGACAATTATCTTTGCCATCATCCGAACTTTCACGGGGAAAATGTGAAGATGAATAAAATCCTTATCAACACGATGCCTTATATTCTTAACAGTGCCAATTTGGACTATTATGACCACACTGATTTGTACAAAAAATTGGGCTATGTACCATATAACAAGTCCGCTGTCGGCACTTCCATCACCTTGGAGAATGCATACGAAGATTGGGTGATTTACAATCTGATCGACAAAGGCAAGATTGCCTCTTTATATGAAAAAATGAAGGAGACTTACCGTCAGCGTGCGCTGAACTTCAAGAATGTCTTCAATCCGGAGACGGGCTTCGCGCAGGCGCGTTACGAGGACGGCTCGTGGAAGACACCCGCCGACCTGCTCTCCACCTCCAACGAGGGCTTCATCGAGGGCAACAGCTGGAACTACTCGTTCTACGTGCCGCACGATGTCAACGGCTTAATCAAGATTATGGGCGGCGACAAGGTCTTCATCAATCGCCTGGACGAGCTTTTCACAATGCACGTTCCTGACGACTTCTTCGCGGAAACCGAGGACGTTACCCGCGAGGGGATGTTGGGTGGCTACGTGCATGGCAACGAGCCCAGCCATCACATCCCGTACCTTTACATGTGGACTTCCCAGCCGTGGAAGACCCAGCAGCGCGTGCGCGAGGTGATGAACAAGATGTACCGCAACCACATTGACGGGCTGTGCGGCAACGACGACTGCGGGCAAATGTCGGCGTGGTACATCTTCAGCGCGATGGGCTTCTATCCTGTCTGCCCCGCTTCCGGCCAGTACATCTTCGGGGCGCCCTACCTGCCCGAGAACATCCTTCTTCTGCACAATGGCAATACACTGATTATCAAGGCACCCAATGTCAGCGACCAGAACTGCTACATTCAGTCGGTGACGCTCAACGGCAAGCCGCTGCACTGCGCCTACATCACCTACGATCAGATTATGGCCGGCGGCGAGCTTATCTTCACGATGGGCAGCAAGCCGAAAAAGAACTGGTTCACGGAGAAGCCGTACTCATTGGAATAGAAAGAAATAAAAAGTTATCCATACCGCCATATCTCATCATTAAAAAATGTATTTTTGCCACATACATTTTCAGGCAAAAACATGGAGAGAAGAAAAGTTTTAGTAATTTACACGGGTGGCACCATCGGCATGATGATGGACCCTAACAGCAAAGCTTTAAAGCCTTTTGAATTCAAAAACATTCACCAGCAGCTTCCAATGTTGGAGTTGTTGGAATGCGATATCACCTTCAAGAGCTTGCTACCGCTCATTGACTCCTCCGACACCAATCCGGAGTTCTGGTTACGTTTGGTAGGCATGATAGAGGCCGAGTACCCCAACTACGACGGTTTTGTGGTATTACACGGCACTGACACGATGGCCTACACCTCATCGGCGCTCAGTTTTCTATTGGAGAATCTTGACAAGCCTGTCATCATCACTGGTTCGCAGTTGCCTTTGGGTGTATTGCGCACTGATGGCCGACGTAATATCCTCAATGCTATTGGATTTGCAGCCGACCAGAAAGACGGGCGCCCCATCTTGAATGAGGTGTGTCTCTTCTTTCAGACCGCTTTGTTCCGCGGGAACCGTATCTACAAAGACGATGCCGCCAGTTTCAACGCTTTTCATTCGCCCAACTACCCTCATCTGGCCAATGTGGGCACCGAGATCTCCTACAATGAGCACTGTCTCCTCCCGAGAAGCGTGCCCGGCACCTTCATGGCGCACCACAAGATGAATACCAATGTGGGGCTCATCAAGCTGTTTCCCGGCATCAACCTCACCTCCATGGAAGCAATGCTCCATACGGATGGACTGAAAGCCGTGGTCTTGGAGACTTTCGGCGTGGGGAATGCTCCTACGTCGCCCGACTTTCTCAAGATTCTCAAGGATGCCATTGATCGTGACATCATTCTCGTCAACATTTCCCAATGCAAGGGCGGCGGAGGCGTGGAAATGCAGCGCTATGCCACTGGCAAGCACCTCGCCGACATCGGGGTCACTTCTGGCAGCGACATGACCACGGAGGCTGCACTCACCAAACTGATGTACCTCTTCGGCGAAGAATACCCGCTAAACACCATCCGCAAATTATTGAAAATGTCCTTACGGGGCGAATTAACAGAGAACTACTAATGGAAATCGAAATCTGCTGCAACAGCATACAATCGGCTATCAACGCCAAGACCGCCGGTGCCACTCGCATAGAGTTGTGCCAGAATCTCAACGAAGGGGGTACTACTCCCTCTTGGGCAACCATTGACTATTGTGTCCACACACTCGGCTTGGACGTCTTCGTGCTTGTACGACCCCGTCCCGGCAATTTCATTTACAATCCTGCAGAAATTGAAGTCATGGAACGTGACATTCGCATTTGTAAGGAGCATGGCGTGGCCGGCATCGTCATTGGGTCGCTGACGGCTGATGGGCAAGTGGACATAGAGACCACCAAGCGTTTGACTGCTCTTTCCCACCCCACCCCAGTGACTTTCCACCGTGCCTTTGACCGATGCCGCGACTGGTCACAAGCCTTGGAGGATGTTGTTGCCTGCGGTTGCGACAGGATTCTCACCTCTGGCTGCCACAACACTGCCATCGAAGGCAAGGAGGTGATCCGGCAACTTGTGCGACAGGCTGCTGGACGCATCACCATCTTGGCTGGCAGTGGCATCAATGCCCACAATGCCGAAGAACTCATCCAACACACTGGCGTTACCGAAATTCACGGTTCCTGCAAAGTTTTGACAGATGACGATTACATGGAAACCTCTACGCAAGCGGTCAAAGAGCTCCTCCATATTTGCGCCGCCTTATCATGATTAAATAAAAACCAACAATATGAAATGCAACACCTTTCTACAAAGTTTACTCATTGGCATCTTGCTGACGGCTAATGCCACTACCGCTGTCGGACAATCGTTCAGCAAAGCGGATGCCTTGAATTTTTTATATACCTACATGCCGCAAAGCGATCGCGCGGACTACGACACTGCATTCTTCAAAATGCAGGTGGACTACGCTTTTTTGGCGAGGGAGACCTTTTCATGGGGCAAGACCATCCCCGACGACATCTTCAAGCATTTCGTCTTGGTCTATCGTGTCAACAATGAGGACTTGGACACGGCGCGGGCCTTCATCTTTCATCAGTTAAGAGACCGCATCAAGAACATGAGCATGTACGAAGCGGCATTGGAGGTCAACCATTGGTGCCACGAGTATGTGGACTACCAGCCGGCAGACGTGCGCACTTCGGCGCCGTTGGCTACCATCCGCACCTCGCACGGGCGTTGTGGCGAAGAGAGCACCTTGACGGTCACCGCTATGCGTGCGGTAGGCATTCCTGCCCGCCAGTGCTACACCCCGAGATGGGCACACTGCGATGACAACCACGCCTGGGTAGAAGTGTGGGTGAATGGCAAATGGTGGTTCTTGGGAGCCTGCGAGCCCTCCCCTGACCTCGACATGGGCTGGTTCGCCTACCCATCCACCCGTACCATGATGGTGCATACCAACGTCTTTGGAGACTATAAAGGCCCCGAGGAGGTCAATAAGAAAACCCAGTACTATTCCTGCATCAACGTATTGTCCAATTATGCCGACACCGTACGCATGACGGTCACCGTGGTGGACGAAAACCGCAAGCCCATTCCAGACGCCTTAGTGCGTTTCAAGCTATACAACTACTCCGAGTATTACACCCTCGCCTCCAAACGTACGAACGAAAATGGCCAAGCCTCCCTCATCACTGGCAAAGGCGACCTGTTAATATGGGTCAGCAAGGGCGACATGTTCACCTATGCCAAGATGGACGGGCGCACAGAGCACAATCTCACCCTGATGTTGACACCCGATCAATCCGTATGGAACAAATCAGGCTTCAGCGTAGCGCATCTTACCATTGCGCCGCCCTACGGCAACCCTGCCCTGCCTGATCCTGACTCTGCACGCTTTGCCCGCTGCGAGGAGCGCAAGGCCCAGGAAGATGTCATGCGTGAACGCTATCGGAGCACCTTCCCCACCAAAGCACAGACAGACCAATATCATAATGATTTTTTTACTCCAGAAGAGTTCTATGATGTAATCCGGCGCAGCGAAGGCAACCATGCCGAGATCCTTCAATTCTTACAAAAGCACAGCCAGAGAGAAGAGGGCCTCTACCTGAAAGAGTTCGTGGCGGCATTGGCCGACAAGGACCTGCGCGACACCAAAGCGGAGACCTTAGAGCGTCAGCTGACCTATTACCATCCAGGCAAATACCCGCTGGATGTCTTCATCAAAGGCATCCTGCCTGCCCGCATCTCCAACGAACTGATCCGCGAATGGCGGGGCGTGTTCAGCCACGGCTTCGACCTCTTCCACCAAGACCGGTCTGTCAAGGCCATCCACGACTTCGTCCAGAAGAGCATCAAGGTGGACAACGACTGCAACTACTACAACTGTCCGATCAGTCCCATCGGAGTCATCCGCTACAACAAGGCCGACGCCCACTCCCGCGACATTTGCTTCGTAGCTCTCTGCCGCGCCTTGGATGTGCCCGCCTACATGGACAATTCCAACGGAGACCTCTGGGCTTGGGAAAACGGGCAATGGCATCTGGTTACCTTTGACGAAGCCGCTCAACCCACAGAGGAGTATAAGACACTCATCCTGAATAACAACGAACACAGGGGATACTATACACAATACACCATCCAGCGTTTCGAGGACGGTGAATATGTCAGCTTCGATTTCGAAAACGACCCGCGGGTGGAAGGCAACCCCATTGTTTTGTCTGTGCCTGCGGGGCACTACTGCCTCTCCCTTGGTGACCGCAACAGCGATGGCAGCGTGAAATCCCAATTGCAGTTCTTTGATGTTGTCAACGACACCACCATCATGTCCATTTCCCGCTTTGAGGAGATTAACGATTATTTTGAAGGCCCTGCAAATGCCATCTATGGAAAGGTGAACCTCAAGAAGACCAAGATATCCGGCTGTTCTCTATCCACCATCTTGAAGAAAAGCGGTAAAGAGCACCTCATCGTCTGCTTAGGAGTCCCCGGCACCGAGCCTGTCAACCATCTGATGAAAGAGATGGCTGCCAAGCAACAAGCCTTTGAGTCTTGGAACGGTCCCCTCTATTTTATCGTCAAGGAGGGCATCTGGAAGAGCGAGGCAGGCCAACCCCGCAACCTGAATGTCATCACGGAAGGGTTCGACACCTTGTTCTTAGCCTTCAAAAAAGCGATGAATTATCAAATGAATGGTTTGAATCCTCTTTGTTTTGTCATCGACAAGAACGGGAACATTCTCTATTATTCTGAGGGATACAACATTGGCACTCCTGAGCAGATGTTGAAATACATCCGTTAGGAAAATACTTGGAACAGAAGTAGTTTTTTGTTATTTTTGCCACTCTTTTGACAACAAGCAAATATGATTACTAAAATTGTGCTCACCGGTGGGCCTTGTGCCGGAAAAACTACCACCAACAAACGCATTGAGGAGTTTTACACCAAGTTGGGATATGCTGTCTTCTCACTACCGGAGGCTGCCACCCTTTTCATCAAGGCTGGTGTTGACTTCCTGACAAGCGACAAGAACCTCTATTTTGAGATTCACCGCAGTATGATGCTGTTTCTTTTGCAGATGGAGGACTCTTTTGAGGAAATTGCCCGGTCAACTGGCAAGCCTGCCTTGATTGTCAACGATCGTGGTGCGATGGACATCAGCGCCTATATGGATCCTGGTGACTGGCAAGCCCTGCTACAATCCATCGGACAGACGGAGGAAGAGCTGATGAGCAGATACAAGGCAGTCTTTCACTTAAGCACCAGTGCCAAGGGTGCCCCGCACAGCTATACACTTAGCAACAATTCCGCCCGCATGGAAGAAACCTTGGAAGAGGCCATCCGGGTGGACAACAACCTGATGCGTGTATGGCAAAAACACCCTAACCTGCACATCATCCCTTCTGAGGAGTTTGTAAAAGACAAAATTGACAATGTGTTGCGCAGCATAGCCAAGGTGTTAGGCATCACCATTCAAACCGATGATTTTTTTGAATAACCAGATTCCCAGATTTCTACTTGAGAATCTAATCTATTGTAAAAACAACTTAAATCTATCAGACAATGAAAAAATTCGTATGTAAAGTTTGTGGCTATGTCCACTATGGCGACACGCCCCCTGAGAGATGTCCGCAATGCAAACAACCAGCCGACAAGTTTGAAGAGGTAACAGATGATTCCTTGTCATTTGCCACCGAGCACGTCATCGGTGTGGCCAAAGAATCCGACGAAGAGATGATCAAAGACCTGAACGCGCACTTCATGGGTGAGGCCACGGAGGTAGGCATGTATTTGGCCATGAGCCGCCAAGCTGACCGTGAGGGTTATCCTGAAGTGGCAGAGGCTTTCAAGCGCTACGCTTTTGAAGAGGCTGAGCACTGCGCCAAGTTCGCCGAGCTGTTAGGCGAGGTCGTTTGGGACACCAAGACCAACTTGGAAAAGCGCATGTTAGCGGAGAGCGGTGCCTGCGCCGACAAGTTCCGCATTGCCAAACGTGCTAAAGAAATGGGCTGGGATGCCATCCATGACACTGTTCATGAAATGGCTAAAGACGAGGCCCGCCACGGCCAAGGATTCGAAGGCCTGTTTAACCGCTACTTCAAAAAATAAAAGTTGCTGAAGCACTATTGTAACAAGCGGCAGGGATTAGGATTCTCTGCCGCTTTTTTTTATCAGACACAAGAATATATACAATTATCTACTTTGCAATCCGTAAAGATGGCTTTGACAAGTTAAAGTTCATTTTTGCACCGACGAACATTTTTTGAGATGCCGTATTGAAAAAAAGCATACTTTTGCCACCGATATGTCGAGGCATATTCACTTTAAATCCCGGCGCCGCCAAGCCATTTTTGACGGTGCTTTGTGAACCCAATTTGTACCCGCGTATTTTTATAATCGCGTATTGAAATGAATATCAAATAGATGTAAAAGATATGGAATTTACCCCACATTGTGGAACAACTGGCCCCTCATACTTATGATGATATTTTATCTTGCAGGATGGTATTTCAAAACGCGTTTTTTGGGCAAAGAAAAGCCCTTGCAGACTGTGCTTTTCATAACCGACAAATGCAATCTGTCGTGCAAGCACTGCAGCGTCTTTAATCATCAGAACCCTACCTCTAAAAGTTATGCACAAATCAAGGAGGAGCTGCAATACTCCTACGATTTAGGATCGCGTTTTGTGGACTTTGAGGGTGGGGAGCCCACGCTTTGGCATGATGGTGACAAAGGCCTCAACGACCTCATTGACTTGGCTAAGGAGATAGGTTTCTTCACCAGCACGGTGACCACCAATGCACAGCGGCCCTTCGGCTGGCTGAGAGCCAATTCCATCTGGGTGAGCATGGACGGCATCCAAGAGTTTCACAATGCCATTCGCGGCCAAGGCACCTTCGACAAACTCGTAGAGAACGTCCAAGCATCCGGCCATAAAGCGCTCAGTGCCAACATGGTCATCGATGCCAACAACTACGTCAACGTAGCCGACACTTTGGAATTTGTCAAGAAGACCCCTGCCTTCCAAAGCATCGCCTTCAACTTCTACACCCCTGCCTTCCAAAAGGAGGAGGACCCGCTCATCCTTAGCTGGGACAAGCGTTGTGAGATCATCGACTACCTCATTGCACAGAAAAGGGCTGGTGCTCCCATCATGAACAGTCGTTCTGGATTGAAAAAGATGAAGGACCTAAGTTTCAAAAAGGTATGTTGGATGTGCAACTACATCCTGCCTGACGGAACCCGCCTGAACGAATGTGTGGGCAAGAGCTACAACGTTTGTGAACAATGTGGTTTCTGCATGGCCGGCGAGATGCGCAGTGTGATGAACTTCTGTCCAGACACACTCCTGTCAGGACTTAACTTAAGACATAAAAACTAAGTTATATGCGTATTCTTTGGCTTGACACCCAGTCCCCCTTCTTTAATCTGGCGGCAGAGGAGTATCTGCTTAAAAACACAGATGAAGACATCTTCATGTTGTGGCAAAATGCTGATTCTGTCATCATAGGTCGTTATCAGAACACCTTGGCGGAAGTCAACATGGACTTCATTGAGTCGCACCATGTCACTGTAGCGCGTCGCATCACTGGCGGTGGAGCGGTATTCCACGACCTCGGCAATCTCAACTTTACGTTTATCCGCAACATACAGCCGCACGAGAAAGAGATTGACTTTGAGCGTTATCTCTTCCCTATCGTGGAAGCTCTCCAATCGCTGGGTGTGCCTGCCGAGTTTTCAGGGCGCAACGACCTAACCATTGGTGGGCGCAAAATTTCCGGCAACGCCATGGTCTTTCACCAAAACCGTGTCTTGGAGCACGGCACACTCCTCTTTTCCACTATCCCCGACCACCTGACCGCCGCCCTAAAAGTGGATCCCAGCAAGTTCAACGACAAAGCCGTCAAGTCCGTACGCAGCCGCATCACCAATATCTCCGAACACCTGCCCACCCCCATGACGGTAACCGAATTCAAGGATTATCTCTTCCAATTCATCATGCGGCAAGAGGGTCTTTCCTCTATCGGCACTTTGTCGGAAGAGGAAACCATCCTCATACAAGAGCAGGCTGAAAGCAAGAATGCAACTTGGGAGTGGAACTTTGGCATATCGCCACAATACCAATATCATCAGAAGATGCGCACCTCTGGCGGCACCATAGAGGTGGTGATGGATGTGAAGAGGAGCATTATCCACGACATTTGTTTTTATGGAGACTTTTTCTCTTCCCGTGATCCCGAGGAGCTTGCCCGCCTTTTGACCGGCCAGTCGCTCAACCGTGAAACGATTCTCAGACTATTGCAGGGCATAGACATCTCCACCTATTTCAACAATGTAACTAACAAAGAATTCATCTCACTACTCCCAGTATAATGATCAAGACTGTCATCACTACTTTCATAGCGACCATTTGCTGCTATTTTCTGGCAGCGCAGACCCAGTTGCCAAACGCCAGCTTTGAGCAATGGACAAGCACAACTGACGGCAAGGCAGTGCCTCAGGGATGGCACACCTTCAGCGATGGCGACTGCCAATTGTCTGGCATCGTCTCCATAGGATGCAACACAGGCAAGAAGAACCATAGCAGTCGCGTTGTCGGCCACAAAGGCTATGCCTGCGAGATTACCGCTACATCCATCATTGGGGTCGTGGCCAATGGTGCCATGACTACCGGACAGATGGTATTGGCATCCACCACTCCCAGAGACACTGTCAACATCATCTACTCTGACATACACAACACCGTGGGCCATAATGGCTACGCGCGATTCACCGGACGTCCCGACTCCGTATATATGTGGTGCCGGGTCAATGTCAAAAAGAGCACCAGCATTCCTTCCTGCAAGATACATTTGCATGGGGACGTAGCCTATGTGGACGTTCCAAAGCACACCTCGGGCGTGCCGCAAAAGGGCAAAATCGCCAATGCTTTTTGCGAATTCAAAGGTTATACCGATGGAGAATGGCATCGCTATCGGTTTCCCTTTGTTTATTACGACAGCAACGGAAAAGTAACCACTTCCAAGAGTCGGCAGCCCAGCTATGCATTGGCATCCTTCAGCACTAACAAAGTGCCTGGCGCGGGCAACTCGGGCGACAGATTAGCCTTCGATGAGATTGTGATGATCTACAACAAACGCCTTTCCTACATCCTGCTGGACGGGGAGCCCTTGGAGCTGTTTCAACCTGACATAACCTTCTACGAGATAGTGACCACCGACAACCATATCCCTGTCATCACCGCCAAAGCACAGTCCCCCAACGCAGATATCGGCATCGAACAGCCATCTATGCAGAACCACTACACAGCCACCATCACGGTAACGCACGATGACGGGCAAATGATCTACACGCTTCCCGTCACATTCCAACAAACAGAGACAGTGGCATCCGCCCCGCAAAACCGATGATTTACCTCTTCAATCCGGAACATGACTATGCATTGGCCAACAATGGCAAACACTTTGTGCCTCCCTTGTCGGCGGTCAAGTTTGCCCAAGACTGTGCCCCTTTTCTCCGATATCTGATCAATCCTGACGACATCATTTTTCAGCCATATCAGGATAATGAGCGCTTTTTGTCAGCCACTGGCCTGGCCGGCAGGCCCATGAAGGTTGAGGGAATACGCCCGTGGGGCTGGGACGCCTTAGTGCTGCAGCAGTTGCGCTCCGAAGGCTTCTGTCATGACGTGGCGTGGGACGGATATGTGCATCAAGTTCACGCACTTGCCCACCGCCGCACCGCCGGCAAGGCTATCGCATACCTCCAACAAACTCTACCCGCTGATTTCCACATGCCCATGCCCGCCCAAGAAATCACCTCCGTACAAGAGGCTGAAGACTTCATCCGCCAATATCAAGACGTACTCTTCAAGTCGCCATACTCGGGCAACGGACGCGGCCACCTGTACGCGCATGGGAAATGCTCCCCCACCCTCGCACGCCAACTAACAGGTGTCATCCGGCGACAAGGCTCTGTGATGGCCGAACCCATGTACCATCTTATCCAAGACTTCGCCATGGAATTCCTATGCGACGACAGCCAAACAAGATTTGCCGGCTACTCGCTGTTTGAAACCCAACACTACGGGTACGGTCACAATGTGCTATGTAGCGACAAACAAATCGAGGAAACCCTTGAACAGTGGGTTGACCACAAACAATTGGAGATGGTGAAAGAAGCACTGGTCCAATTCATCAACAAGCACATCGCGCCCTCCTACTCTGGTTTTCTAGGCGTGGATATGTGCATCTTTGAAGATAAGGAAATCCGGCTGCATCCCATGATTGAAATCAACCTGCGCATGACCATGGGTATGGTGGCACATCTTTTGTACGAACGACACCTCCATCCCCAAGCCACCGGCACACTGCACTTGGTGTATCGTAACAAGGGCTTGGAGCCCCTAATTCACGAAATGGAAAAGAAACATCCATGGGTTATGGAAGATGGCCTATGGCGGGCAGGCTTCAAAGTACTGCACCCTGTTGACCCGGAGACACAATATGCTATTTGTGTGCTCTTAACGTAAACGATTGGCCAAATAGCTTTGACGCACATAGGCAAAGAAAGCGATCACCCCTGTCAGATTCACGAGCCAAGCGGTCAGAAACGCCCATTGGTAGTTAAAGTGTTCCACAACCACGCCGCCAACCAGCGTGCCCAAGCCAATGCCGATATCCCAACTAATCAAGATGGAAGAGTTGGCAGTGCCACGTTGGGAGTTGGGAGCCAAGTTGATGAACATATTCTGATATGCCGGCCACATGTGTCCATTCCCAAGCCCCACCATCAAGGCAGCACCATAATAACCGAAGGGATTCTGAAAAAGCGCAAACATCAGATAACCCATCAATGAGATCAGCAAACCGATGGAGGCATTCTGCACCACCTTACCCTCCCGCAGGGTACGACTACCCACTAAGCGGGAGAGGATAAGACCGGCAGAGAGCAACATAAAGAAGAGGGCTGCGCCACCGGAAATGTGCAAGGTCTCTTTTCCATAAATGGCCACATAGGTGGACATCACACCGTATGAGAAGGCATAGCAGATCATTGTAGCGCCCTCACTCCATCCCTTTAACAAAAAAAAGCGGTCGAAGGAAAGCTTTTTCTTACCCTTGGCGAGGGGGCGTTCCTTCAAGTCCAGGGTCGAATTGATGGCGAACCCGATTGCTGATGTCGCCAAGGAGAGCCAGAAGAGCACTTCGTAATTGTGATAGCGGCTGAGAATAGAGATAGCCAGGGCGGGGGCAATGGCAGAGGCCAAGTTGTTGCTCAAGCCATAGTATCCAATACCCTCCGCGCGGCGGGTGGGATGCAACACATCAATGGCCACCGTACTGTTGGCCACCGTAACCGCTCCAAAGGGAGCCCCATGCATCGTTCTTACTATGGCAAACAACAGTAGAGACCCCGCCATCAAATAACCGCCAAAAAAGATGCTGAAGAGGCCATAGCAAAGCAACAGCACCACCTTGCGTGGAAAACTGTCCACAAAAAAACCGCTGAAAGGACGTATTAACAGCGCAAACAACGTGTAGCCCGACAAAACAATGCCGATTGTCTCTTTGTTGGCGCCAAATGTGTCCTTGAGATACAAAGGCAACAAAGGGGTTAACAACATAAAGGAAAAGAAAATCATGAAATTGGCCGTCCACACCTTCACATAGTTTCTATTCCACAAGGGTTCTAACACTTCTTCCTCAC
Source organism: uncultured Bacteroidales bacterium (assembly GCA_937901455.1). Taxonomy (GTDB): domain Bacteria; phylum Bacteroidota; class Bacteroidia; order Bacteroidales; family WCHB1-69; genus F23-D06. Next base: position 28,944 of record CALDIA010000070.1, read on the forward strand.
TCATTTATTCTTTAATGTCTTATATTTTAACACTATAACAAAACAATGTAAGAGATGGCAAAAATATAATAAATCGTCATATTATCCATCACCAATAATTTTTATTATCTTTGCGTGTTTAAAAAACAGATGGTCAGAAATTAACAATCATAGATTTTCACATGGTCTTCAGCTCGTTAACATTCCTATTTCTTTTTCTGCCTATCGTTCTGACAATGCTATCGTTATGTAGGAATACACCTTATCAAAACATCATTCTCTTCCTATCAAGTTTGTTCTTCTACGCATGGGGTGGTGTCAAGTTCACCCTTCTACTGCTTGCATCCATCCTGCTCAACCATGTGTCAGGACTTATGATACAACGCAAAAGCAAGCACCAGCGACTCGTTATGATCATTGCGGTGGCCTTGAATCTCGCGCTATTGGCATTCTTCAAATATGCCAACTTTCTGGTTGACAACTTCAACATACTCTCAGGAGTATTTGGCATTTCGCCTGTCACGATACAAACGATCGTGCTTCCTGTAGGCATTTCTTTCTACACATTCCAAGGCATCTCCTACCTAACAGATGTGTACCGGGGCAGTGTGGAAGCCCAGCGCAATTTCATCCGCTTGGACTCTTATATTGCTTCATTTCCACAACTTATTGCAGGGCACATCATTCGATATCATGACATAGAACCACAGCTAATAGAACGGGCATATACCTTCGACAATCTCTATGTGGGACTTCAGCGCTTTACGCTTGGCCTTATACTTATACTATTCGGCATGATAGCCACACTTTACATTGTTTGCTGCTACTTGGCGACCGGCAGTTATAACCCGTTCATCTATTACCGTTTCTGACATGAAAGAGTCTCATCGCCCATACGACATTATCAGCGTCATCGTCATCATCGGAATGCTTCTGTTGCCATCACTCCTGATGATATGGCATCCGAATACCGACAAAGACGCATCGGGAGAGAACCGTGAACTGGCAGAAAGGCCCACACTCGCGCATACCCCCTTAAACCAATTTCCTGCTAAGTACGACCAATATTTCAATGATCATTTCCCATTTAGGGACCATTTTATTAACCAATATTTTTCCTTCCGGCTTTCCAACGGCCAATCGCCAAACTCCGCCGTTATCATCGGCAAAGACAATTTCTTATTTAGCGGAAAAAGAGAAAAAGAGCTCTATGAAGGTGCCTTGGAAGAGCCTCATCAGAAGATGCAAGCCGTTGTTGAAGAACTTTCAAAACGACATGCCCGGTTACAGCAGATGGGCATCCAATTATATGTGGTGGTCGCGCCAACAGCCTTTGAGGTTTACCCTGAATATTTGCCTAATAACATTCTGCGCGCCGACTCAACCGCCACGGATCTATTGTGCAGAAAGGTGAAAACGCAGGCACCACAAATCCCGTTCTTATATCTTAAAGAGTATCTGACACAACACGAAGCCCGACATCGTATTGATGTTGATGTATGAAGCACACGTTGACGATGTTGGCAAATGGAATAAGAAATAACAACATAATAATATCGATATGTATCAGAAAGAATTCATGGATGAGGCCATTCGGTTGGCCAACGAATGTTTTGAAACTGGCGAGGGTGGACCATTTGGAGCCGTAGTCGTAAAAGACGGTCAGATTGTAGGCCGTGGGCGCAACATGGTAACAGCATACAACGACCCCACCGCCCATGCGGAGGTGATGGCCATACGGGATGCCTGCCGCCATTTGTGCGACTTCCAACTTACAGGCTGTGACATATATGCAAGCAGCGAGCCATGCCCCATGTGCTTGGGCGCCATCTATTGGGCCCGCCCCGCACACATTTATTACGGCACACCCTGTGAAACAGCGGCCGAAGCCGGCTTCGATGATGTGCTTATCTATGAAGAACAGGGCAAGCCCATCAGCGAGTACAGCATCATCACCGAGCAACATAATACTCCTGAAGCCGAAGCGACTTTCAAACGATGGAGAACATTCGACAAGAGAATTGACTACTGAGGAAAAACCGAACAAAAAAAATCCCAAAACTAAAACGGTATTTGATTTTTTTGTATTTTTGCCGCCTCAAAAGTAAGACGTTCTTTGAATGAGCCGAAGTGGTGGAATGGTAGACACGAGGGACTTAAAATCCCTTGCCCATTGCGGGCGTGTGGGTTCAAGTCCCACCTTCGGTACACAAGCGGAAGTAGCTCAGTTGGTAGAGCACGACCTTGCCAAGGTCGGGGTCGCGAGTTCGAGTCTCGTTTTCCGCTCTTCTTCAGCAGAAAGCCCAATCGAAAGGTTGGGCTTTTTCATTTTAAATCGCTGAAAATCAAGGGCGGGTTTTTCGGGCGTTCCCCGCCCTCTTCCCAAATTTTTCCCAAAACCATTCAAGAATCCATTCAAGGGGGTGAGTTCGAGCGGTAAATCCTTCGGGGTTGTCCCCACGAAATTTACAAATCCGCCGAAATTTTCGATATTCTTGTCCAAAACGGGTGAAATCCATTCAACATTTTGCCGTGATTCTTGAATGGAATTGACTGTATTCCATTGATTAAAAGTGTTTTAGATTATATTGTGCTTAATGTGAGTTTTTTTTATTATATTGGTTAATGTAATTAATTTGAATATGAACATAAATTTCTATTTGTTGGATGCGAAAAAGCCCGCCGATACGCCCCGAAGCCTCTATTTGGCGTGCTACCTAAAGGCGAAGTTGCTGCGCTACAACACGGGTATCCACCTGCTGGCAGCACAATGGGATTCTCACAAAATGCGTGTGGTGAACCATAAGGACAAGAATGTTTTGAACGGCAAACTTGCCGACCTCGCCTCCATAGCACGGGAGTATGAGGACACGCTGCCCTTGACCGAGAAGCCCACCCAAGAGAGTTTCAAGAATTTCTTTTGGGTTAAACTCAAACTGATAGAGGAGGGCAAGACTTTCTTCGCCGTGGTCGAGGACGTGCTGCTGAATCTTCCCACCCGTGAGAACAGGAATCACGAGGTCATCACGGAAAAGAGTATGAAGAAATACAGGTTGGTGGCGGAAGCCCTGCATAAATTCGAGGAGGACAAGCGTAAGGTTTACAAAGGATTTCAGTTGGACTTCAAAACTTTCGATGGCAAGTTGATAAAGGAGTTCGACTGGTATCTGTCAGAAGGTAAGGACAAGGCTGACACCAAGCAAGGCGTGAAGCCGCGAGCGCACAACACGGTAGTGCGATACCTTGAGATACTGTTCCACTTTTTTTGCGAGGCGGAGCGGAAGGGCATTGAGATTTGCAAGGATTTCCAAGATTATGACAACAGCAAGACCAAGCCGCAGAATGTGACCATAACCGATGAGGAGTTTGAACGGATTTACCGTCACAAGGCGAGCAATGAACGATTAGAGAATGTGCGGCAGTTGTTCGTTATCGCCTGCACCACGGGGCTTCGCTATTCGGACTTGGAGACGCTGCAAAACAACCATTTCAACTATTCCGAGGGTACGATTCAGCGGATTCAACGGAAGACTAACCAATCCGTGAATATTGCGCTGAATCCCTTGTTGGAGAAGATGTTGGAGGAGAACCACAATGTGCTTCCGAAGCCAATTTGCAACCAAGATTTCAACAGGTATCTGAAGGAGTTGTTCAAGGAAATTGGGTTGGACAGGAATGTGCAGGTGTCCAATGTGGTCGGAAAAAAACGGGTGGTCACAGACTACAAACTATATGAGTTAGCGTCCAGTAAGATGGGTCGCCGTTATCTTTGTTCTTCGCTTGCGGGCAAAGTTCCGGACCGAACCATTATGGCAATGAGCGGACACCATAGCGTGAGCGCATTCCATTCTTATCTCTGTAACACGCAGGAGCAGGAGCGGGAGGCGGTGATGGATATATGGCAAAGGAAGTATTGCGATTTGCTGTGTGGCGACCTGCATATTGACGAGGCGCAGGTCACGCGGGAGTTGTTGAATATATAACAGGAGGGGGTAAGTATAGTGTCGAATGGCTACTTATGGGAAGGGGGATGGGAGTTTTTAACATAGGGTAATCATCTATATAGGTTATGTATAAGGGTCATCCTTTTGCACAACACTTACCCCCTCCCTAAATCGTCAACAACCTCCCAATCCTTTGCGGATTCACCTTTGCCTTTCTTGAACTTGGTGTGATAGGTTTTCTCGGAAATGCCGAGCGTTATACAGCATTCCTTGACAGTTTTAAACGTCATCTTCTCACCACTATGCCTATTCCTTATGGTGACAGTTTTTTTGTTGCCGCAAAATTCAACACTTGCAAGCCACGGGTACTCCTTGAGCATTTTTGGGTTGTTTTTTGCACGCTTGAAATAGTCTTTGATAGTCCTCTCGCTCAAGGAATCAGTTCCGCCTACCCCATCCGTTTGAATCAGCCCAATGTTTTCTTTCAGTGTGAGTTCCTTCCTGCATTGCTTCAGAACGAGTTTCATCCTCTCCGTCTTGTTGACCTTGGGGGCATTCCGAATTTTATCCCTTGTTCCGATTTCCCTGTATTCACCTGTCTCGGTGTCTGTTCCCATTTTCCCTATGGTTATGTTCCGCTTGTCGTAGGAAAGCCTGTCCTCGGTGTCTTGGTGAATCAATGCCCCGTGAAGGCATCGCCTAATCTTGTTCTTGTCATATTCCTTTCCAAACTCAAAGAAGCAGTATGAAAAGTGGGCGGCATCAAACAGAAGCCTGTTTGGGTCATATCCCTCTTTCTCGGCTATCGTGTTCTCATCGCTTGCGAGCCAAGTCAGTTGCTGCTTGGCTTTCACGAGGTGGTTGTAAAGGGTGTGCCTCCGTTTTCCTTTCTTTACCTTGTCGTTGGGGTCGTAGGGTCGCCAAGTTTTCGGGAGTTGACCTCCGAGAATCGCAGCCTCGCACACGCTGCCGTCATAGCACTCGTATTCTTGATAGACGGGCTTCGCCTCGTGAATCGGCTCGTATTTTCCGTAATATTTCTGGATGAACTTCGCAAGCGGCAGGTGGTTGAAATCGTTGAGCATACCCGCATCAACGCCGAGCGAAATGAGAGCCTCTGTCCAAGTCTTTCCGTTTGCCGTGCTTTCCACCGCCTCCTCCTCGCAAGTCACGCGCATATTCCCTTTGTTGTTCACACGCTTGATTGTGACACCAGCCTTTGCAGGGATGTAGCCCGTGTACATACGGGAGATGTCCTCGTCCGTGACAAGTATGTCGCCCGCCGTGTAGTCGTATGATGCGTTACGGTTCACAACCCATTTCCCGCCCCAAATGTAGCAACCCCAAGTTATCTGCGAGAGGCGACCGTCAAACTTCACATCGTGGTGTTCAGCCCTTATCTCATCGTAAATTGTTATTGCGATTCGGTTGTATGCGTCCTGCCATTTGAGCGGCGAGGTCGTCAGAAGGCTCGGCGAATATATGTAGATGTGCGCACCCTTCCTCGTGTAGTTGACAAACTGCACTGCGGGGTGCGTGATGTCTATCCGTGTGTTCGGGAGGTTGTCAATGTCAACGCAGGCATATCCGCTCGGACAGCAGGCTGTGTCGTCCGCACTCGGTCTGCGGCTGTTGTTCACGAAGAAAAGCAGCGGCAGGTTGTCGGCCTTCCATTTCTTGTATTCGGGATTCGCATTCCCATTAATGACGGTTTCCCCCTCGAACTGCTTTGTTAAATTCACATAGGATATGACACGGTTGAATTCATCATTGGTCATAGGAATGAGTGTTACCCTTGCGTAGCAGGTTGCGGCGTTATGCCAATAGTGACCTAATAATATTTCTGATTCCATCGTTCTGTTATGTTCTATATCCGTCTGTTTGGCTTTTTGGAGTTCGGGCGGGCGGCACAGATGGATGGCAGAAGCCGCCCGCCGTAATCTCTTTCCCAACCCATTCGGTTTGCAACCCGAATGGGATTTCTATAGTATTTATATAATAAAGTCTGTGATTTTTTGGATGTTGCCTTGCCGACTTATATATAAACCATATATATGGATAGGCAAGATATATCTCAAAATGGGTCTTTGTCGCACCTCGGTTCTGCCGAAATCTGCACAACTGACACCTCGTGTCACTCCACCCGTGTTACTGGAAAATCGCACTGATATTTTGTGTCACTTGCAGTTTTTGTTGCGTTTTCTGTCATTTACATCTGCAAAATTGCTATTTTTGCATTTTAAATTGACATTGCCAAAATGGGTACTCGTTTTTTCACCAACCGAGGGGATAACACCCTGATGAAGGAGTTCGACAACATCCTGAAACACAATCCGCATATCAAGAATTTGGATGCCGTTGTCGGCTTTCTGCGGGCTTCGGGCTACTTTGCGCTCCGCCCGTTTCTTGACAATATCAACAAGGTGCGCATTCTCATCGGTATCAATGTCGATAAGTACATTGCCGATGCCGCCAACCGTGGCGAACTGTTCTTTGCGGAGGAAGGAAAGGTGAAAAGCGACTACCTGCTCCAGTACCAGCAGGACATTGAGAGTTCTCCCTACACCAAGGAGGTGGAGCAGGGAATGATGCAGATGGTGGAGGACATTATCAACGGCAAACTTGAGGTTCGGGCGCACCCAGCCAAGTCAATCCACGCCAAGATTTACATTCTCTACCCCGATGGGCTGAACGAGCATACCATTGGTGCTGCCACCATTACGGGGTCGAGCAACCTCACGGGCAACGGCTTGGGCGTGTCACGCGACCACCAATACGAGTTCAACGTGTTGGTTCAGGAATCCAATCTCGTGCAGGATGCGGAAAAAGAGTTTGAGACGCTGTGGGAGGAGGCGAAGAACTGTCCCATCGAGGCGGTGGACTTGCAGAACGCAATGAACAAGACCTATCTGAAGGAGGATGTCACCCCCTACGAAATCTATATCAAGATGCTGATGGAGTACTTCGAGGAGCGTGTGAGGGAGACTGATATGCAAGACCCGTTGGTGCTGCCGCCTGGCTATACCCGCTTCGAGTACCAAATAGATGCCGTGAACGAGGGCTATCAGAAGATGCTTCGCTATGACGGATTCTTCCTCGCTGATGTGGTCGGCTTGGGCAAAACCGTTATCGCCACTATGATTGCCAAGAAGTTCCTCATTGAGAACGGTGCGGACAACACCAAGATTCTTGTGGTATATCCGCCCGCTGTGGAGCAGAACTGGAAAACCACTTTTGCGGATTTCGGCATTGACAAGTTCACGAAGTTCGTTGCCAATGGCAGTCTGCACAAGGTGCTTGACGAGGACAACTACAATTATTGGAATGCCGAAGATTATGACTTGGTTCTTGTTGACGAGGCGCACAAGTTCCGCAACCACACCACGGGGGCTTTCCAACAGTTGCAGGAGATTTGCAAGATGCCCCGCATTGAGACGGGCAATATCAAAGGCTACAAGAAGAAGGTGATGCTGATTTCGGCAACCCCTATGAACAACTCTCCCGAAGACCTCTACCACCAAATTCTGCTGTTCCAAGACCCGCGCCGCTGCACTATTGACGGTGTAAGCAACCTGACAAACTTCTTCAGCCCGCTTGTTGTGGAGTTCAAGAAGTTGAAGGCAAGCCCTGATTATGACCTGCCTTCGTTCAAGCGTTTGGCGGAAAAGGTGCGCAACAGAATCATCAAGCCCATAACTGTGCGCCGTACACGCACCGACATTGAACGGATTGAGCGATACAGGAAGGAGGTCGGGCATTTCCCGAAGGTGGCAAAACCGAACCAAAACGGATACGAACTCAACGAGCATTTGGCGAATCTGTTCGAGGAGACAATGAACCACTTGGTGAAAGACCTCGTTTATGCCCGCTACCAAGCGATTGCAGGCTTGAAAGACGAAGTGGCACGGGGGTTATACGACAATGCGGAATTGGTATCCCGTCAGTTGGCTGGCATTCGCAAAAACGGATTGGTAAAACGATTGGAGAGCAGTTTTTATGCTTTCAAGATTTCCCTGAACCGCTTTGCACAGGCGAACCAAAATATGATTGATATGTTTGCCAACGGCAAGGTTCTGATTGCACCCGATATGGACATCAACAACCTGCTTGAGAAGGGGTTTAGCATAGAGGAGATTGAAGAAAAACTGAACGAGAAGGCAGTGGATAATCCAAAGAATGCCGTGTTCAAGCCCGAAGATTTTGAACCCGAATTCCTTGAAGATTTGAAGAAAGACCAAGTGGTGTTGGATATGATGTGCGAGCAGTGGGAGAAGGTGACGGATGCCGATGATTCCAAGTTCGATGTGTTCGAGGATTTGCTGCAACACAAACTGTTCAACAAGAAACTGAATCCCGAACAGAAGTTGGTGGTCTTTTCGGAGGCGTTTGACACCGTGGAATACTTGGCGAAGCGGATAAAAAGAAAGGATGTGTTGGTGATTTCCGCCGAAAACCGTGGTGCGATGTTCAAGACTATTCGTGCCAATTTCGATGCCAACTACACCAAGGAGCAAAAGAACGATTACAACATAATCCTCACCACGGATGTGCTGGCGGAGGGTGTGAACCTGCACCGAAGCAATGTCATTGTGAATTACGACACCCCGTGGAACGCCACCAAACTGATGCAGCGTATCGGGCGTGTGAACCGTATCGGTTCGGAGTCGGACAGCATTTACAACTATGTGTTCTATCCGTCCCGTGAAGGCGACCAACAAATCAAACTGAACCGTACCGCACTCTCCAAGATTCAGACTTTCCACTCCACTTTTGGGGAGGACAACCAAATCTATTCCGCCGAGGAGATTCTTGACTATGACCTCGAACAACTGTTCTCGGAAGGGATGTCCTCCGAGGAGGTGAACGAGGAACTCCCGTTCTTCGAGGAAATCAGGGATTTATATAAGACGAACCGCAAGGAGTACAACCGCATTCGGAGGCTTTCGTTGCGCAGCAGGACAGGACGCGAGCCGAGGGAGGTCGATGGGGTGACATTGAGCAATGACACGCTGGTGTTCTTCAAGACCAATTTCCGCAAGGCATTCTATCGTGTGTGCGACAAAGGCGACCCCGCTGAACTCTCCGTTGTGGATGCCTTCAACTATTTCAAGGCGACTCCCGAAGAGAAGCCCGTCCCCCGAATACAGCACCACCACGAACATATTCAGAAAGCGTTGCAGGCATTCAAGGCGAGCATCAACAAGGAGATTGTGGAAGAGGACATTCTACTGAACGCTTCCAAGAGCAATCTGGGTGCGCAGGTCACGGTGGCGAAGAACCTGCTGAACGCATTTATGGCTGAAATCACCGACCCGATGGAGCGGCTGCAAATAGAACAATTGCGCATACTGACCGAGAAAGGCGTTATCACCACCATAGCCAAACGCCTGCAAAAGATGGCGAAGCAGTTGAAGAGCGGCAAACTGCCTCACGATGAAGCGTTGGAAGAAGTCCTCTTTATGGCGAAAAAATAGATCGGAAGAGCGTCGTGTAGGGAAA
>CALDIA010000071.1 GCA_937901455.1 uncultured Bacteroidales bacterium
GAACACGCAAACCATTGCCAATTAATTCGTATCTTGGGTTATCAGCACCAATTCCAGCACATGCCTTACAGATTTTTTGGATGCCACGCCCCAGGTCTCTATGTATCCAGCATAATAGAAAGCATTGGCGATATTCTCATTATAAGGAATATTCATGGTAGTGTTTCATCCAGTGGTCTGGGTTGGGTTTTCGATGAACTTTATAGTCGTGCAAAAATAGTCTTTTTTCTGGTTCATTCGACAGCTGGCCGCGGCCAGCTGTCGAATGGCGGTTTTTCAGCGGGGAAAAGCGTGCCGTCGGCATCTATCCTGGGCACCTGCCTGCGATAGGATTTCTTGTCCATCGCGGTCTTCCCCATCAGCAACACCACCGCCCGCTGGCTGGGTCTCGCCTTAGCCAACGCCGCAGCCTTCTCTGAACCGGAGGCCATTTTCCTGATGGGCGGTCCCACCCACGCCGGCGAGGCACTGATGCGCCCGCTACGCCACTATTTTGAAGAAAACCTGCTGTTCCTATACAAGGGAAAAATCAAAATACTGCTCTCACAACTAGCTCACAACGACGTGGCCATATTTGGCGCCGCCGCGTTGGCCCGTTTATCAGAGAATAATAGTTTTTGAAGATCTATTTAAGACTGTATAGATTATTTATTATTCATTGCGGAGGCAGCGCACGGAATAACCGTAGAACTTTTCATCGGGGTACATTTTAGCGCTTAATCCTTCATAGTTAAGGTAGAGTTCATACGCCAAGTGATTTTCCGTTTCGTACTGCGTGGTGCTCCAGAAGTCGCCATAGAAACTAAAATACTGAGGACTACCGTCTTTAAAGAAGCCGGCAGGAAAGGCACTGAAACCTGAAGCGTTGCGGTCAGTGTAAGAATAATCACCTGGGGTTCCAGAAGTGTTTTCTTTTTTCCACGCACACCCCTTTGCGAGTTTGCCGGCATTGGAAGAACCGGTTTCGGTGGTATTTATCAAGGTGTTAAACTCTGCATAGCTTGGCACATGCCATCCTTTGGGACAAATGCCCTGCACTCCAGATGGAGTTGCACCGCTTGAGGCAGCACCTGCCATAGCGGCATACCAGTTATAGAGGTAACCGTAGCTTGCAGCATCCGACTGCCCCGAAGGTAAACCGTAATATGCTTCAGTAGCAGAGTTTTGATACGATTGTGTTAAAGTCGGGGCACCTGTAAGGTTGCTTGCATAGGCTGTTGCACGCACATTCTCTGCCATCCAGCATTGGTTTCCTATCTGTACCACTGCATAACCATTGCCCTGCTGATCATACACCTTCACTATCTTGCCTTGGCTGTTGGTTTCCTCCAAACCACCGGTGCTGGTTTTGTCATAGCCGCTGGTATGGGCGGTTCCGGTGCAAGGATTAAGGGTTGATTCCACCAAAGAGACAGTGCTTGTTGCAGCGCAACCGCTGCTTCTTCTGGCTGTTACAGTGTAGGTGCCTGCTTGTGAGTAGGTATGGACTGTGTTGGCAGCCGGATGGTCAACGTCATCCGAGCCATCGCCCCAGTTCAACGTACCGATCACGTTTGCTTCCAGAAGAGTGACGGTGAGTTGGTCGTTGCAAAGTGAGAGTGTGGGTGGTGTGCCCGAAGAGATGAGTGTGGTGGTTGCAGTTTGGGTAAGTTCACGATCATTAGCATTGGCAGTACAAGTAACATTAAGGATGCCTGCAGAGGTTACGGTTTTGGAAAAAGTGTTTCCGGTGGAAGTTGTAGTACCATCGTCCCACGTGAAAGTATAATTGGTGTAGGTGAAAGTGCCGTCGGTTACCGTTGCCGTATAGGTAATTGTTTTTGAAGATTCTCCGCAGAGATTTACTGTATCGTTTTCCGGACCAGTGATTACGAGTTCGCAGGAAGCTGCGGGAAGAACAGAGCTTTTCAAATCGTTCACCTCGTCTTTAAGTTGCGCAATGTTGCGGTTGAGACTGTCGAAAACGGCAAACAAGTTGGCGGTGACATCCTGCATAGCATTTTCTACAATTCCCCGAATCGAATCAAGACAGGAACAATTGTTGGTGGTGGCGTTACGCATAGCCTCTTCCACGGCAGAGTTCACCGATTCGGGGTTCACATTGTCAGCATACATAGCGTAAGGAACGGCAGTAAACGGAGTGTTGTGCACAATTTGTGTGCCGTCAATTTCGATGGAAGATTTTACGTATGCATTTTGCCAGTCAATGTTATCCCAGGCGCCACTCACCAAAGTTCCGTTTCCTATGAGGAGGGATATCAAACCGTTGGCATTACTTGTCACGGAATGTGATTCACTAAAGGCAGGTATTGTTGCAGTTTCGCTGTTGTAGATTGAAATTGTAACCTGCAACTGTGTGTTAACCACCAGTTCGTTGGCACTGTTTCGCACCACAGCCTGGTAGCTCAATTTGTTGTTTTGCGCAAATATCGCAGTTGCGCAACATAGCACTATAGCTATGATTAGGAGTAGTTTTTTTCCATTCTGGTTATTTTTTAGTATTTTGCTTAGTATATGACAGAAAGGGACCTCTATTTTCACCATTTTCGCGACACACCTCCAGAACTTGCGAGGTCCTTTAAACAAGAACTGAAGATATGACGCTGCAAATGTACATAATGTTCTTTTAGTCAGGTCTGTTTTTTGATTTTTTCTACTTTTCGGAGCGGTATTTTATTAATTGTCAATTAATTGAATCCCTTAATTCATTCCAAGACGCCTCACTTGCTCGTACCGGCACAGGTTGTAAACCAGGTTTGTCAGGGTGTTGTAGGCCGCGTTCCGCGCAAAACCGATTGTTGAGTTTTTCCATAGTCTCGTCGCTGTCGAAAAGCCCGACGTTGCCTTGCTGCTTGTATGCCTGTTTGATCTGATTCATCGCTCATTCAAATTTGCCGCAAATACACAAATAATTCTTTGAATTACAAATGGTTGCGAAATATTTTTTTTGTAAAAAATTCATCTGTCTCAAATTGGCAGAAACAGAGAATTCGGGGGCCGTTTTTAGGGGATTTTTACTCATAAGAAACTGTTAATCAGTGAGAAATAATTAGAAGTCCCCAAGTATTACTCCTTCAAGCACCCTATGGGCACCACATAAATGCCGTCTTCTCTTCTAAAGGCGTAAGAGCCCACTGCCGTTAGAACCATCATAAAGGCAGGCGATTTCATTTTTGCAGTGTCAATTTTTTTGTTGAGCTTCAACAGGCTCTCTGCACCTTCGTTAATCAGTTGGTCGCCGCCAAGTTTGATTTCGACAAGACCATAGGAACCATTGCGAAGATGGACAACAGCATCGCATTCCAACTTGTCTTTGTCACGATAGTGATAAACCCTGCCGTCAAGGGCATCAGCAAAAACACGCAAATCGCGAACACACAAAGTTTCAAAAATCAGCCCAAAGGTATTTAAATCGTTAATCAAATCATTAGGACCCAGTCCTAATGCTGCTGTGGCGATTGATGGGTCAACAAAATACCGATTATGAGAAGTCCTTATGGCTGTTTTTGAACGCAGATTGGGGTTCCACGCAGGCATGTCTTCAACAACGTAAATCTTATTCAACGCTTTGAGATATGTGGCTACCGTATCTTCACTAAAAGATGTCGATTCATTAGCTTTCATATCATCTCTCAAAGTGGTTAATGCTGCTTGTGCCCCCTGATGTCGTGCATACGAGCGAAGTAGTCGTCGCACTTGTTCTGGATTCTTTTGGATATTGTCCGCTGCTGAAATATCCGTTTCGGCTACCGCATCGACATAATCAAAAGCCTGATCCAAAGCAACTTCCTTTTCCATGTCAATTGTGTCGGGCCAACCGCCACGGCATGTTAAAAATGCTATGTCTTGTAAGTTAAGTTCGCATTTTCCGGCAATGCGCTCTGGCGTTCGAAACAATTCCGCTAAGCTGACCATGCCGTTCGATTCACCTGATTCCCATAAACTCATAGGCCTCATGACTATTCGTCCGATACGTCCGGTTCCAGAGTGTTGTATTTGAGGATTATCATCCTCCCCATCTTTTACAACCACAGAACCGGTAAGGATAAAATGTCCGTGACCTTTGCGATGATCCACCTCAAAACGTATTGCATCCCATAACACCGGGGCCTCCTGCCATTCGTCGATAAGCCGAGGCGTTGGGCCGTCTAAAATCAAGTGGGGATCAACATTCGCTAATTTGATATTATGTTCTCTTGTCCTTGTATCGCCCATATAAAGGACACTTTTTGCAATTTGCTCGGCCGACGTGGTTTTTCCGCACCATTTGGGGCCTTTAATCAATACGGCACCCTTGCCAGCCAATTTCCTTTTCAGCAATTCATCGACAACTCTATGCTTGTAAGTTTCCATCGCAATTTTTATTTAAGATGCAAAAATAGCATTTTTTTAATCCATTCGGCAGGTTGGCGAAAATTTATTCGGCGGGTTGGCTAAAAATCGTTCGGCGGGTTGGCGGACTTTCATTTGGGAATTTAGCAAAAAGCCATCGCCCGAATCCTTCGCGCCACCTCTTCCGGACTGTCCACCAGCAGCCTTGTATCCATCCAACACCGCACGGGTCTTCCCCCGATGGATAGACTTTCCACTCCTCAACCGCTGGATTAGCAAGTCAAGGAGTGCCTGGGAGATGATAAATCTTGATGTTTTTATTCTTGTGTTATTATTGTCTTTTTCGTTTTCATTAGTAAAGAATCCCCTATTCCGGGCAGCTGCAGCGGTATCTGAAAGAGTACGGCCACGGAAAGAGTCAGCCCTCGGCAAAAGTGGTTTTGGAGACCATTCCGGCAACGGAAGAAGAATTTACAATATGGTATATAGACGCACCCGCCGAATCTCTACTTAACTATCTTTGGCCATTGATGAGCGACTATGCGCACGCTGACAGCGCCGGGATTATGTTCGCCTATATGCGTATGGGCGAGTTCTCCGACGGCGAAGTGTCGGAAGGGCTTTTCGACGATTATATTGAGCTGAAGAAAGAACACCCTGCCCTGTTCGGCAAATACCGCAGACTATTGTCCAAACAATGGAATGAAGTGTTTGACGAATGGGAAAAAAGAGATGTACGGGGAGTAGAAACGCTATGCGTTATATCTCCGAAATTTTTCGCGCGAATCAGCGGGTCCTGCAGGGTTCGCCATCAGTATCTATCCAGAACATTTCCCTGCTTGTCAAGTTCGAACCAATGGCCTCGACCTTTCATCACCTGCACTGTGCCGAACTGGAATCTGCCCACGAGATTGTATTTTAACGGAATGACTATGTTGCCTGCCCTGTCGATATAGCCCCATTTCTTCCGCAGACACACTCCCGCTCTTTCTTCATAAAAATAAGACACATCTTCGAATTGCGGTTCGATGACTATGTTTGCGTTTGTGTCTGCAAATCCCCATTTATTTCCAACATGCACCGGTATCAAACCGTCTTTACCCCACCAGGGATATTCATCGTATGCCTTAAACCCTTCAATGGATGAATCCGCGACAATACATTTCTCCTTAAAATGTTCAATCCAGACATCTCTTGTCGTCTGTTCCGATTGTCCGCCCGTATTTTGCGCAAAACAACTTATGAGGGACATCATCGCAAGAGCGCATACTAAAAAAAACGCTTTAACTCCTTTTGAGAGTTTGTCCAAAGGGTTGCCCAGAGAATTGAGCTTGTCCATAGTTTCTTCACTGTTGAAAAGCCCGACGTTGCCTTGCTGCTTGTATGCCTGTTTGGTCTGATTTATCGTTCATTCAAATATGCCGCAAATACACAAATAATTCTTTGAATTACAATATGTTGCGAAATATTTTTTTTGTAAAAAGTTCATCTGTCTAAAATTGGAAGAAACAGGAATTTCGGGGCCGTTTTTAGCGGATTTTTGCTTATAAGAATCTGTTAATCAGGGAGAAATAATTAGAAGTCCCCATCACTATTACACTTTGTATTCGACAACTTCAGATTCCATTAGAGTTTTATCAGAATATTTTATTCATCACCAATCTTTTATTTCATATACTCGCGCATGTCCAGACTCATGATCCGGTCAAAAGCCTGCACGTTGGCCGTCTCGACTTTGAGGAAGACGGTGGCCGCAACCCCGGAGGTTTTGTCAGGCACGCGCCGCACGTCGATGACACCGGGAAAATCCGAGCTGAATTTCCCCTCATCGAATGCTTTGCTCTCATCGCCTTTCGGCAGGTCTAAAACGGTGAATGCGTAGGTGAGGTTCTCCTTCCCCTTCCACATTTCCTCTTTTGTGACACGTATGCCTCTCAGGAAAGAAAGCATCGGGTGCTGGCCGCTGATGAAGACCTGCAACTCATTCAAGCAGAAACCCGTGAATCTCAGCGGGTTAATCTCAATCGGCACCGCCTTCTTCCCGTCATAACGGAACTCAATATGCATGGGAAAATTCCGCAGATGCAGGGTGTTGTTGAGATGGGTGAGAAAACGGGTGAACGGTTCCTCATATTGGTCAAACAGCCCTTTGTTGGTCATATACAGACGGTCAGAAGTGTCAGACTCATCCATAAACTTGTGATGGAAGATATTGAGTATCACAGGATTCTCATTTTCATCATAATAGGCATCCACGGCATATTCTTCGCCATGGATGTACGCCTCAATCAGGAAACGGCTTTTCCCGACCACAAACTCCGGAAAATCGGCGCCAGCTTTTGCAAAATCCTGCCGCAGCGTCTCCACCGCTTTTCGGTATTCCACAGGATTGTGCACCACAAACACACCCTTGCTCAGGAAACCGACCGAGGGCTTGATAACGCACGGAAAGACGAAAGAGGCCGTGTCCAGCTGTGTCATTTCGTTGATGTTCACCTCTTTGAAGAAAAAGTCAGGATAGATGTCGCGACAAATCTTCCTGAATGCGTTTTTGTCTTTCACGACAGAGATACCGTCAAGAAAACGTTTGTCCTCTATATGATCGTAAATCCATCCGAGTGCGTTTTCGGACACCGTATAAAGTTTGCCCGTTTTCTTGTATTCTTCAGCAAATTCACTGTCAGACAGCAATCTTCCGTTCAACACACGTTGCTCGGACATTTCATTTTTCAATACAGGGATGTTGTTTTTCACCAGCGTCTCCACCATCATATCAGACGCAAACGGACGTTCCAAAATTACCATAACTCAATAACTTATTTGTTTTTTAATTTCCCAAAGACATAACTTGGCAAACGCTTTTGGGAAGAGGGTTTGTCGCGGCAAAAATACGAAACTTTTTGTATTCCCCGTTATCACGGTTCCGCATACTCCACTCCCCGAGAGAATAAGATTGCTTAGTGGTTATATGCAATGTAACGGACACCGTTCGCCGATGCATTGGTTGTTCTCGTGGCTGCGGAGGCATTTGACCGCAGGTTTCTCCATCTGCACCCCGAAATGTTCCTTCACGAAATCAACTCACGCAACGCGTTCTGCTCGCCATCTTCTTGTGGAACAGCTTTATTGACGCTTTGTGGCGGTCTCTTTTGAAACTTCGCAACTTTCAATCCACTATTCCGCGCAGAGCAGAAGTGAATGTCCTCGGGATGTGTATAATTACTGTACTCACCATACAGGCAATTTGCATATTCGGCGTGGACTTCAGATTGCTTGTTATGGTTTAGTGGAAGGCATTGCGAAGGCCTAAAAAGAGAGCGTGACGAGCCAATAAGGACTCCACGCTTTTTTTGTTGTGTCCTGCCCCGTCGGGAGTCGCGGGGCGGGGGGGGGGGG
>CALDIA010000072.1 GCA_937901455.1 uncultured Bacteroidales bacterium
TCAACGACCGCTCGAAAGCCGCCGACAGCGACTATGTTTGGGCCTTGAAGGACATTAATTTCAAGGTGGAGCAAGGCGACGTGGTGGGCATCATCGGCAAGAACGGCGCCGGAAAGAGTACCCTGCTCAAGTTGCTCTCGAAGGTGACGGCACCCACAACCGGGACCATCAAGGCCAAAGGCCGTATCGCTAGCCTGCTCGAGGTAGGCACAGGCTTCCATTCCGAACTGACAGGCCGCGAGAACATCTACATGAACGGCGCCATCCTTGGTATGACCAAGCAGGAAATCAATAGTAAGATTGATGAAATTATTGATTTTTCGGGCTGCGAAAGATACATCGACACGCCTGTGAAACGCTACAGCTCGGGCATGACGGTGCGTCTCGGCTTCGCCGTGGCCGCCCACTTGGACCCTGAAATCCTCGTCGTCGATGAAGTCCTTGCCGTGGGAGATGCCGAGTTCCAGAAGAAGGCCATCGGCAAGATGCAAGACGTGAGCCAAGGGGAGGGAAGGACGGTGTTGTTTGTGAGCCATAATATGGCGAGTATTAGGGCTTTGTGTCGAAGAGGCATTTTGCTTGAAAATGGATCGGTAAGTTTTGACGGCTTGATAAGTGATACGGTTGAGTTATATCTAAAGGGAAACGAATTTGATGAGGATGGCTCCATTATGTCTAAAATCAAATATCTGTCAAATGAAATCAGATTGGCCAATGTTTTGATTAATGGGGAATCAAACAGAAAAGTGAAATTGGCTTACCCTAAGAGAAAGATTGACATAGAGATTGAGGGCGAATTGTTGAATGACATGCACATTGCTATCGAAGCGAAGGTGTTTGATAGTCAAAGTGTACTTCTTGCCAAATATGCACCGATTTTGATGAAAACGGAAGTGCCGAGGTCGTCTAAGGGTATATTTACATTGAAAGAAGTCATTAATTTGCCTGATAATATGACAAATGGCGACTATCGGCTCCAGATAGAGTTGACTCATCCCAATGTGCAGTATTTGGCAGTCATCCCTGATGCGGCAAAATTGGTGTTGTCAGACTATATAACTCCTACTGGTAATTCGTTGATGTACAACCAAAATGGGATGTTGCTGTTGCAATGAATGCAATGAAACTCTCCATCGTCACTATCAACTACAACAACCGCGACGGACTCCAAGAGACCATCGAAAGCGTTGTTGCCCAATCGTTCAAGGACTTTGAATGGATTGTCATCGACGGTGGCTCGACCGACGGCAGCAAGGAGTTGATTGAACAATACGCCGACCGATTCGCCTATTGGGTGAGCGAGCCTGACAAGGGCATCTATAATGCCATGAACAAAGGCATAGTGATGGCGAAGGGCGAGTATATTAATTTCATGAATTCGGGCGACATTTATGCTTCTGCCACTATTTTGGACGAGATTTTTTCGTCTGCCCATTCCGCCGACGTGTTGTATGGTTATATGATGAGAGGAAAGGTGGATGGCGAAGCCAACAACTTGTCTATGATGAGACCCGACTTGTCGTGGGTGGATTTCTATCGCGATGGGCTTCCCCATCAATCCACCTTTATCAAGAGAAGCCTTTTCGACAGATTGGGACTTTACGACGAAAACTTGAAGGCCGTCTCGGATTGGAAATTCTTCGTGGATGCCTTTGTGTATCATAAGGCGACAAGCGAATTTATTCCGAAAAAAGTAGCGGTTTATGCCGAAGGAGGCATTTCCGATGTGATGGGCTGCGAGGAGCGCAAACGCGTTGCGAAGGAATTGTTTCCTCGGGCCATGATAGAAACCATACCCGTTATAGAATCACACAAAAGAATACAACATCATCGGTTGACCAGCAAATTATATTCATTCGTTGATAGGCTGGCCAAAAGACTTGAAAGGAGAGGTGAACGATGAGCCGGAAGAAAATCCTATTTGTCTTGCCTTTCAATCCGTATCCTCTGACAACAGGAGGCTCGCAGGCCATCTTCAACGGCATCGACGTGGTGAAGGACGAGTTGGAGGTGTATGTCACCTTCGAGGCCGCGAAAGCAGATGAAGATAACATGGAGAGGTTCAAGTCGCTGATGGATGACAAGGTTACGGTGTTGCCGTACTTTGTTCCTGTGCCCCGCGCCACGAAACGAAACTTGAAACAGAGATTCTACCAACCTTTGTTCAAGACGGAGAAAAAACTGAGAAGGCTGGCAGGGTATGATTTTACACCTGTTCGGATTCCGCATAGAGCCTGGCTTCATGAAGAGCTTCTCCCGAAAAAGCTGGCTTTTGTCAAGCATGTCAGTAATATTGTCGACGAATACAATTTAGATATTGTGCAATGCGAGATGTTGTGCAATGTCACCATGGGCTTGATGTTGCCCGATAGGGTCAGGAAAGTGTTTGTCCATCATGAATTGGGCTGGGTGGTGCATGAGCTGGAGTTGCTTAAGCAGAAAGGCGACCCGTTCGAACAGAAGCTGTATTTGGACTATTATAAGATGTGTGAGGTGGCTCTGCTCAACCGTTACGACGACATTATCACGCTCTCCGAGATTGACTCGAAAAAACTGAAGGAAGCGGGTGTCACTTCCCAAATCCATACCTCTTTGGCGGTTGTGAACACTTCGCAAAAACAACGAGTCACCACGAAGGGCTGGCGGTTGCTTTCTTTTGTCGGTCCTGAGTACAATTTGCCCAATGTGGACGGGCTTAAGTGGTTCTTTGCCAATGTTTGGGATAGGCTGAAAGGCTACGACGCTTCCTATAGGATGCAGGTCATTGGGAAATGGTCGGATAAGACCATCGCTGAAGTGGCTGGAGGCAAAGAAGACGTTGAGTTTCTGGGTTATGTTGATGATTTGGCTGGTGTGTTGAAGGATACGATAATGGTTGTGCCCATCAACATCGGGAGCGGCATCAGGATGAAAATCCTCGAGGCGGCCGCATTGGGCGTGCCGTTTGTGACCACTTCGGTGGGCGTGGAGGGCATTCCTGCCAGAAACGGCGAAGACTGTTTCATTGCCGACACACCAGAGGCTTTTGCCGATTCGGTCGTCAAGTTGCGTGACGAGAAGCTGCGAAAGCAGTTTGCTGACAACGCCAATCGTTTGGTAAAAGAAAAATATTCGTTTGAGGCTTTGAAAAATAATAGGGCAAAAATCTATAATTAAGCAACACTGCTTTTGCCTGTAAAAGGTTGACTCACAATAACAAGATTTGTATGGCAGAAAAAAGATCGTTGTTTTCCCCCGCATTATTGGATGTAAAAGTGTACGATAATGCAATTATTCTACCTCATAAAATAGTTGATTTCGGAAATACCATGGGGGGGGGGATCTTGACAGAATTAGGGAATCACATTTCAGTTATAGACGTGGGAGAGTCTCCATATTTTTATGAACAAGATGAAGTGGTGTATGATGATGGATGTGTCCTGTATTTGGGAATGTTTCATACAGTTTGGGGACATTGTATCACAGATAATTTAAAGAAAATATGGTTTTTGTTCTCGTCAGAATATAATAAGTTGCAGCAAAATAAAAACATCAGGTTGGTATATACAGGATTTGATGGTTTTGGATCAACGGGACGCTTTAATGATAATTTCAAGGAATTGTTAAATAAGTTTGGTGTTGACTTTAAAACGCTTGAAAGGGTGGAGAAACCTACACGTTTTAAAAGGATATATGTGCCGTCTGATAGCCTGATTTATAATAGAACAAAAGAAATTGAACCATTTAATTGTAGTGTCGCAAGGTTTTGGACAAAAGAATTTAAAGAAATTTTTGATAGGCTGACGGCAGGAACGAAAAGAGTAGAAGGATTTGAAAAGGTGTATTTATCAAGGAGAAACTGGCAGAGTAGAGATTATGGTGAAAAAGACATTGAAGGTTTGTTTGAAAAATTAGGGTTTAAAATCGTTAGTCCCGAAAAGTATTCATTTACGCAACAATTAAGCATATTTGTTAGTTGTAGATGTATGGCTTCCACTGAAAGTTCTATAACTCACAATTCAATTTTTATGCAAGATGGAAGTGAATTGATAATTATACGGAAGGGGAATTATGTTAACAGTTATCAGTCGGCGATAAATGACATGAAAAAAATGAGGGTTACATATTTCAATAGCCACTTATCCGTCTTTAATGATATTGAGTATCCATATGCAGGGCCTTTTTTCTTGTATATTGACGATGATTTGCAGAGATGGGCGTGGACACAAACAGATAAGCGGAAGTATCTTAACTCATTTAGATTTAAGAGATTTATGAATTACGCAAAAGCGTCATTTCTTTCAGATATGCGTTGTCGAAGAAATGGTGATTTGTTTTTATTTGAGAAGTTAAAACAAGAAATATTAAACGAAAAACGACACAGATACTATAAAATTGCAAATAGGTTTTTCCCTACGATATTCCCTTGGAAATTCTAAAAACCGCAGCGTCTATTAATTTATAATTATTTTAAGCCGGTCCCCCCGATTATTCAAGTAATGCAAATTCTAAGGGTGTTCTTCGGCTCACCAAAGATGATGTGAGAGATCTTTTACTTCTTTTGGAAACGAGAGAATCCAAGATGAATGACGGCTTGATTTTAACTTTAATTTCATCAACTTTTTTAATAGTCGCTAGTAATGATACAATATAGAACATGGAAAATTCTAAACCTATAATATTCGTTATTGTCGTCACCTATAAAGGGAAGCAGTGGTACGACCGTTGCTTCACCTCTTTGAGGAAATCGACGATACCCGTGCAAACCATCGTGGTCGACAATGCGTCTAAT
>CALDIA010000073.1 GCA_937901455.1 uncultured Bacteroidales bacterium
AAAGCAAACGTTTTTCAATGTGTTTCCATTGTAATTAAAAATGACCATAAAGTGGGTGCAATGGTCTCATAGTGTAGCATCTCAGTTCCTCCTTTTTCAGGTCGAAGACGAAACAAGCAAAATTCATGTCTTTTCGGTTCATGTAGGGTATCATCCGCAAGGCTTCACGCACACCTTCCCAACCATAAAGATTGAGCATGGCGTAATAGTCGTCCATACGCCCGCGTTCCAGCACGCGCTGAACCACCACGTTGCGCATTTTTGCCCAATCGAAACGGTTCATGTCATACTCCCACAAAAGCGAAGGACGGATGACCGTGTCAGCATGTTGCTTATAATCGTCGAAAAGCATCGTATCTCGTTTGTTTCCAAGTGCAAATTTACGCAATTTCCTTGAAATGCGGTGCTTGTTAGTCAATTTTTCTGGCTCCGAGCAAACAAAAACCGCCCGCCAAAACAGTTCTTGGCGGGCGATTTTCACCTATCAACAGTGAATAGACTTACGAAGTCAATCTCACGCCAATACGCGAGCATCTTGACTAAAACTATATGGGTCTTCGTTGTCAATCGCCAAATTTCCAAGCAGAAGAATTCAGTTTTAATGCTGTTATTTATGTCGTTTCATTTCACGCAATCATGCGCTTTTATTGCATATTCTTTTCGTTTTTATAGGTTAGCGTTTGTGTTTTGTCGGGGGTATAGATACAAAGAAAACGGGATTGGCAAGGGGAACGGCGGAAAAAATGATAGAAATTATGGAAAATACTGCGTACATAATCAAAAAATGATTATCTTTGCATAAAATTTCCGCAATGACAATAAGAAACTGGATATATGAACGGTCGATTAGCGGACTGCCGACTTTCTCGTATGAAGAGGTAAGGATGGCTTTTGTGAACTTGTCGGAGCAGGTGGTCAGAAACGAGTTGTATCGTTTGGCAAACCAAAAGGTTATCGTTTCACCCTATAAGCGGTTTTATGTTATCATCCCGTCTCATTATGCGGCGAAAGGCATTGTGCCTCCATATTATTATATAGACCATTTGATGCGTTATTTGAACAAGCCTTACTATGTAAGCCTGTTAAGCGCAGCCGAGTTGTTGGGAGCAGCTCATCAGCGGCCGCAAAGGTATTATGTCACAACGACGTTTCCCACTTTCCAATCGTCAAAGAAAAAGAATTCGCTGCTCGCATGGCAATTCCGAAAAAGAATACCCGAAATGTATTTACAGACCAAAAACACAGAAACGGGTACGGTGAAGTTTTCCTCTCCCGAATTGACGGCCATCGACCTTGTGCAATATGCGCGAACCATCGGTGGCTTGTCAAGGGCGGCAACGGTTATTCAGGAACTCGTTGAAGTCATGGATGTTTCGAAAATCACAGAAAAGATTCTGGATTACACAACGGTTTCCACCTTGCAACGCCTTGGCTTTATGTTGGAGCATGTGATAATGGAACAAGTTATGGCCGATAGTCTTTATGATTTGCTGGTGCGTTCTGGCAAGCGTCTTGGATATGTGGCGCTAAGCCATTACGCAAAATGCAACAGTGATGCAGAACGCGACATTCGATGGAAAATTTTAATAAATATACAAATAGAAATAGATGATTTATGATTGACCAAGCAGCAATAACACAATGGAGAAAGCAGAAGCCATGGGAAAGCGACGCTCAGGTCGAGCAAGACCTGCTCATCTGCCGTTGCCTCGTGGCCATCTATAGCGACGAGTTTCTTGCCTCGCAGTTGGCTTTTCGTGGCGGGACGGCCTTGCACAAGCTGTACCTTTCGCCGCAGCCGCGCTATAGCGAGGACATCGACCTTGTGCAAATCCATCCTGGGCCTATCAAGGACATTTTGTTCAGGTTGGGCGAGGTCTTGAGTTTCATGCCCAATAAGGTCACCAAGCCCAAGCGCTACAACAATACGATGCTTTTTCGCATGGAATCGGAAATGCCGCCTACCATTCCCATCCGCCTGAAAGTGGAAATCAACTGCTATGAGCATTTCGATGTGTTGGGACTTGTCAAGATGCCATTTTCTGTTGAAAACAATTGGTTCTCGGGACAAGCCGATTTGACCACTTATCGGTTCAACGAGTTGTTGGGCACCAAGATGAGGGCTTTGTATCAGCGCAGGAAGGGCCGCGACTTGTTTGATTTGTATGTCGGGCTTGCCGAAGGGCGGTACGATGCGGAAGAAATCATCCAGTGTTACCAGCGATACATGGCGTTCACGGTAGAGAATCCGCCGACTTATAAGCAGTTTGTGAACAACATGGAAGCCAAAATGACTGATGAGGAATTTTTGGGAGATACAGTGGGACTGCTTCGTCCTGAAAGGAATTTTGACCCGATTGTCGCCTATCAGCTGGTAAAAGAGGAATTGATTGACCGATTGCAAAAATGCCCCCAATCCCAACATACCTGAACCTCTTCGATGGCCGCCGTTTCAACAGCTACAGCAACTACTTCAAGAAGCAGTTTGGCGGGCGGGTGCAGAAAATCAGCATTGATGCTGGCTTCAGTTGCCCGAATCGGGATGGACGAATCAGCACGGGCGGCTGCACGTTTTGCA
>CALDIA010000074.1 GCA_937901455.1 uncultured Bacteroidales bacterium
CCTTGCCGTTTTCCAGAGTGCGGACGGCGCGGATCTTGCCGTCGGAGACGTCCTCGATGGAATAGCAGCAGGAGATCTGAGAGGCGTCGAAGCGCTCTGCCAGCTGGGAGGCCATCTGGCCGGTGGCGCCGTCCAGAGACTCCTTGCCGCAGAAGATCAGGTCGAACTTGCCCTTCATGTCCGCAGCCTTCACGATGGAATAGCTGGTGGAGAGGGTGTCGGCGCCGCCGAAGGGACGGCCGGAGATCAGAATCGCGTCGTCGCCGCCCACGGCCAGGCACTCACGGAGCGTGCTCTCCGCCATAGGGGGTCCCATGGTGATCAGGGTGACCTCACCGCCGTATTTCTCCTTGGTCTGCACGGCGGCCTCCAGGGCATTCAGGTCCAGCGGGTTCGTCAGCGTGGGGACGCCGGCGCGCACCAGGTTGCCGGTCTCGGGGTCCATCTTCACCAGATCGACGTCCGGGATCTGCTTGACACAAACAAGTATTTTCAGCATGGCTTTCTCCTTTCTTCTCACTGGACCAGGGAGGCGTCGCAGACCTTGCCCGGATTGAGGATGTAGTTGGGGTCAAAGACGCGCTTGATCTCGCCCATCAGGCCGAAGACGTCGTCGCCCACGGACTCCCGCAGGTACTGCATCTTGGCGTGGCCGATGGCGTGCTCGCCGGAGACCTGGCCTTCCAGCTCGGCGCACTTGGCATAGGCCTTGTCCATGATGATCTTGGTGCGGCGCTTGAACTCGTCGACCTCCAGATCGTTGGAGCAGCAGTAGATGTGCAGGTTGCCGTCGCCGGCGTGGCCGAAGTTGCGGATGGTGAGACCCGTCTCCTCGCCCAGACTGCGGATGTAGAGCAGGAAGGCGGGGATCTTGTCCACGGGCACCACCACGTCCATCTCGTCCAGCAGCTTGGTGTCCGCCTCGATGGCGGTGAGGAAGGAGGAAAATGCCAGGTGTCAGAGCTTCCCGGATGAATGGGAGTTTTGCGGCAGTGTAATGTCACAGTACAAGCAGGTTGGAAACGCAGTTCCTGTCAATTTAGCTTATGAAGTAGCAAAAAGTATTTATAAGGCATTAGAGGAGAAAAAGTAGATGGAGTGGAAATTATCATTTATATCCGAAGAGGATTTTACGAATCATGTAAAAGCTACTATTGATAAGTACGGCGAAAAATTGGAGTCATTTGACATAGTTAGGTTTAATAAGAATATCATAGACCCAATAAAAATGATATTTGATAAGACAGTGTATCAGTCGAGCTGGGAAGAAATAATCAGTAACGAGATTTTCAGACAACGAGACAAATCAAACAACAATGATATTGGATATTTTCACCAGAGAATATTCCAATATGTATCAGATTGTCATGTACCTGATAATGGAAAGGAAGGTGGATGGGATGTTATATATCAAAAGGATTCCGGTATAATTCTTCCTGAAGGTGAGACCGTTCATACAATTTATGTTGAGATGAAAAACAAGCACAACACTATGAATTCGTCGGCGGCGGGAAAAACATATATTAAGATGCAAAACCAGTTGTTGACGGACGACGATTGTGCATGCTTTTTAGTAGAGGCAATCGCCAAAAAATCACAAAATATAAAATGGACTACCACAGTTGATGGAAAAAATGTATCACATAAAAAGATACGAAGAGTCAGTCTTGATCAATTTTATGCATTAGTCACAGGTCAGGAGGATGCTTTGTTTCAGATGTGTATGATTCTCCCGAGAGTGATAGAAAAGGTAATTGCAGATGGGGGAGATGATGTGAAGATCCCCCATGATAGCGTATTAACAGAACTTAAGAGAATAGCCGGAATGAATGATCAGTCAGATGAAAATCTGGCAATGGCGATGGCTATATATTTACTTGGATTCAGCACATATAAGGGATTTGATAAAACTGCTGATATTATGATAACAGGAAACGGTGATAATAGCTTAAAGAGGCTTTATGAATATGCAAAGAGATTACCTGTTTCTTAGAAATATGGTGTCAAACACCGAAGGTTATGACAAATGTGTATTAGTACATGAGATGAAATGGTTAGGAAAAAGTGTATGAAAATATTAGTGATCGATGCTCAGGGCGGTGGGCTTGGGAAACAACTTATTACAAGAATCAAAAAGGATATGCCGGAATTAACGGTTATAGCAGTTGGCACGAATACCACGGCAACCGCTGCTATGTTGAAGGCAGGGGCCGACGAAGCCGCAACGGGAGAAAATGCGGTCATTGTTGCCAGTAGAAAAGCGGATATTATCATTGGACCTATTGGGATGGTAATAGCAGATGCCATGTTGGGTGAAATCACACCAAAGATGGCAATAGCGGTGGCGCAGTCGGATGCGAAACGAATTATCATTCCCTTTAGCAACTGCGACAATTATGTTGCAGGTGTCAGTGATTTTGGCATTTCACGAATGACAGAAGATGCTTTGGAATTTTTGAAAAAACACTTGAAAAAAATATGAAGATGTAGTATAATTGCCCTACGACTGAAGTCGGCTCGTAGGTGCTGAAGCACTGTTATTGATGATTATTATTTTATTGTGTACCAAGAAGGTATGCTGTTCTCTCTGAAGTGAGGATAGTGTGCCTTTATTTTTTTTAAGGAGGTTTGTGCTATGGCGTGTTTTCTTGTATCAGCGGCTGAGGCGGTTGTGGTTACTGCCGTGGAAAAGGTTGCGGAAAAGAAGAAAGAAAATGAGGTAAAATCCTCGGAGAGTGTTTTGGAAGAGGTCAAGATTCCTCTTAGCAGAAAGTTGAGGTGGCTCACTTATATGCTCTGGGGAGGAGCAGTACTCCTTGCGTTTGAACACATCTGGCATGGGGAGATTGTGCCGTGGTTCCCGTTTTTGACTGCGATGTCCGACCCGGCGGATGCTGCGGAGATGTTCCATGAGATGGCAACTGTGGGTGTGTGTATGGCTGTGTTGGTTACGGTCGTGTGGCTTGTTATGTGCAAGGTGGCTGATTTCATAGCAAAACGCCCTGCCACAAGTGATATGCAAAGTAGCGCCGAGGGGGTGCCAGAATGACTTTACTGA
>CALDIA010000075.1 GCA_937901455.1 uncultured Bacteroidales bacterium
GAGGCAACCTGTTGCTGCCGTGCGCCATTGGCGGCTTTGCTGCTCTGCGCGCTGGCCGCCGTGCGCGCCGCCTTCGCCTGCGCCAGCTTGGCATCCACCTCGGGGCTGCTGATATAGACCAGCGTGTCGCCCGCCTTGAC
The DNA here is from genome assembly GCA_937901455.1 of uncultured Bacteroidales bacterium. Classification (GTDB taxonomy): domain Bacteria; phylum Bacteroidota; class Bacteroidia; order Bacteroidales; family WCHB1-69; genus F23-D06. The sequence goes on from CALDIA010000075.1 coordinate 141, forward strand.
TTGCTGCGACTCCTTCACGTAGAACGTGTCCACCCGGCCGGGGACCTTGTTGGAGACCCGGTATTCGTTGGCCTCCACCTCGCCCGTGAGCAGTTCCGGCTCGGGACGCAGGGCGATGATACCAATCAATGCGACGATGGCGACAACCGCGATCACCACGCCGATACCAATCCATAGATTTCGTTTCGAATTTTCCATATTTCTTCTGTTAATCAAATTATTCCAATACAATTCCGTTATTTCCCTAATGCCTGTTGCAGATAGAGGTAATCCATGCGGATTTCGATTTCCGCATCCACAACCTCCGTTTTGGCGGTGAGCCAGGCCGTCTGTGCGGCCAGGAGGTCACTACTGCTGATTACGCCTGCCTCGAAGGAATCGTTGGCGAGGCGCAGGTTCTCCTCTGCGTTTTCCAGGTTGCTCTGCGCCTGAACGAGCTTCTTGTTCGCCACCTCCAGCTCATAGTTGAGCTTGTTCACCTGCAGTTCCACCATACTGCGTGCCTCCTCCAGTTCGTACTGCGCTTGGTTTTGGCGGTGCTTGGCCGCTTTCACCGCATAGATGTCGTCCACATGACAGATGGGGATGTTAACGACCACCCCGGCGGTGAACATACCGCCGAATTTGTTCTGATACCCATCAAAAAGGTTCGGATTCCTTACCACGTAGGAACCGCTGACGGCCACATTGGGCAACAGGCCGGCGGTCGCCACCTTCACGTTGGTGTGGGCAAGCTGGTTACCGAGTTCCAACAGTTTGATTTCCGTGCGGTTATTCCAGACCTGCTGCATGTTGAGGGTGTCTTCGGGCAGGAATGTCCACATGGTATTGTCCTCCACAATACGGTAATCGCCGCCTAAGTCGAGGCCGCACAGCTGGAACAGGGCCATCCTTGACAGTGCCAGTCCGTTCTCCGCCTTGGCAAGGCTCATCTGCGCTTCATTGAGTTTCACCCGCACCTTGGTTACATCGCTGGGTGTAGCCACGCCCTCCTCGAGCATCACATCCACATGATAGATCAGCGTGTCGAGCAACGTGCAATACTGCTGGGCAAGCTCCCGCTTGTGCTGAAGGGAAATCACACGCCAATAGGCCTCGTCCACGCTAATCATCAGGTCCTCTTTCCGTTTGTCAAGTTGCAGGACAGAGGCCTCGTTCGAGAGCTTGGATAGTTTGTACAGCGACCTGATGCGGCCGCCCATGTACACCGGTTCGCTCACGGTGACCGCTCCTGCAAATACGTGGGTCATGTCCACGTTGAAGGCATCGGTGACCTGCCGGCCCATAGCGTTGAGCGACTCCTCGGGGCTCCACGACTGTAGCAAGTCTGCCAGAGACGCGGCCAGTTGCGGGTTCAGTTGTGCGATTTGTTGCAGGGCCTGCTGCGCCTCGTCATTGTACGGCTGCATCAGCGTGGTGCCGACCTGGTTGAGCGACTGCTGCTGGTCGGTGCTTAGCAGGGCGATGTTCTTCTGGTTCCAATTGTAGGTCCCGTTCGCACTAATCTTCGGGAAAAACTGCGCTATTGCCGCCCCTTTCAGGTCTTCCGTTTCCTCCACCATCTCCTGGGCGATTTTCAGCTGGTTGTTGGACTCAATGGCCAACCGGCGGCATTCGTTCAAATCTAACGTGCGCTGAGCACGGGCAAAAGGCGTTACCAGAAGCAGCAAAGCCATCAAAACTACATTCTCTTTTTTCATCATTCCGTTATCTTCTTGGATTTAGGCCGCGAAAATAGGATTGTTCTACCGGGTTGCAACACGGAACCCGTCCGAAGCAGCCAAAATCGGGTCTGAAGCGGCATTATGCGACTTCTAAAAAGAACTCATAATTCACGTATAGCGTCAATTTCCTGAAGAATTGGACCATTAGAGACTATGGTTAAAGGTTCCTTGAATGAGCGAGCAGCAAACATTAAAGAGGAATTGCCTCGCTTCTGCGCGGAGTTGTCGGAACAGGCAGGTTAGAATGGCCATATATATGAAGATGCAGGAAAGGTAGTGAAAATCGTAGAAAAATGTATCTTTGCCGCCCATAAAACACATTATGTGTTATCATTAAACCAATGACCTTATGACAAATGAGCATGGCATATTCAATCGGCTCACCTTGTTGGTGGGTGAGGAGACTATGGAACGTATCGGCAGACAGCGCGTCATTCTTTTTGGTGTAGGCGGTGTCGGTAGTTGGTGTGCTGAAAGCCTCGTGCGCAACGGCATTTGCCATCTCACCATCGTGGATAGCGACCGTGTGTGCATCACCAATGTAAACCGCCAGCTGCAAGCCACCACCAAGACGGTGGGGCTCGTCAAGGTTGAGGTGCTGAAGAAGCGTCTTTTGGAAATCAACCCGCAAGCTGAGATCAATGCCATACAGGAAATCTACTCTGCCGAGACTGCCTCCATGTTCGAACTCGACACCTACGACTACATCATTGATGCCATTGACAGTTTAGAGAACAAGGTTCGACTCATCCTGCACGCTACCGAGTGTAGGGGAAAGTTCTTTTCCGCCATGGGGGCTGCGCTTAAGATGGACCCAACCAAAGTTAAAGTGGCAGAATTCCGGGAGGTGCAGGGGTGTCCCTTGGCGCGCGCCATCCGTAAGCGTTTCAAAAAGATAGAGGAGTATCCCCGCAAGAAATTCCTGTGCGTCTATTCGCGTGAGGTGCTGCCCAACAAGGGAGCGACCACCACTTGCGGCACCAGCGCCTGCTTGTGCCCCAAGGCCATCATCAATGCTGGCAACCCCGACCTCGTCAACCACGAGTGGTGCTCATCCAAAGCCCAGATTAACGGCACCACAGCACACATAACTGCCATGTTCGGCTTCATAATTGCCGGATTAGTAATGCAAGATATTGACAAAAAAATCTAATAATCCTTTACCAAACATTATTGTAAGAATAAGTATTAAACACAGTATTTAACAACCTTAACCTAAAGAAATGGATGAGATGATAAGCACTGAAAATCCTGAACTTGATCAGGTATTGGCCTCTGAAAATGTGAAAGAATTGGAAGGCATTGAAACCTTTGGTCAACTTGTCAAATGGTTTTTCAATCCAAAAGGTATGAAACCCAGAACAATACTCACAATAATAATCATCATCGCTGGTCTGTTCATCGGTATTTTCAAGCAGAGTTGGTGGTTCTTTTTTACCATGACCCTTTTGGCCATCATATCAAAAAGCTTAGTGCTGATGATGGAATGGAACTTGGTCAAGCAATTGAATCGCTATCGGGAATTGCAGGAAGAGCACAGCTTTTTGCAGGATGTCAGTGAGGATTATCAGGAAATGGAAAACGCGAAGGAGCCTGAAGCATAACACAATTTTATATATCTTAAGATTTTATTTTAAACTTAGGCTCTTTTTTTATTTCTTTGCAATGTTGTTTTTGTTATAAAACAATCTCCGGCAATATCAATCAAGAGCCTATTAATGAGCAAGATACAACACAACCGCCCAAAATATGTTCAGCAATTCCATGTCATGGGGATGTTGATTGCTTTTCTATTTTTGGGAGGTTCGCGCATCTTGTCTGCCCAATCGTTGAAAGGCAAGGTATACACCTTGGGTGAAAACAGAGACACCTCCGTGGTGTATATGGCCCGACTGCAGTGGAAGAACACAACTGTGGGCACCTATTCGGAAGCTGACGGCTCGTACGTGCTGCCCCGCACCAACACCGACACGCTGATTGTGAGCTACTCGTTTTATAAGCCCGACACGCTCATCATTCCCAGGAGCAAGCGACAATACAACATCTTCGTCACCACGTCACAATCCTTGAAAGAGGTAGTGATTTCGAGAAGGCACAAGGAAAAGTATGTGCGCAAAGGCAATCCTGCCGTGGAATTGGCACATAAGGTAATTGAACATAAAAACGACAACCGAATAGAATCAGCAGCAGCATATAAATCAAAAAGTTATAACAAGATTCTGATGACCTTTGGCCGATTCAGCATGGACTTTCAAAAGAACCGCTTCAACCGGCAATTCTCCTTCCTTGAAAAATACATCGACACCATACCGATTGACACAGTGCCCGTATTGACATTTTCCTTGCGGGAGACATTGGCAGACCATTATTATCAGAAGACGCCACATAGGGATGTCACCTACATAACAGCCAAGCGCATGCAGGGTGCTGACGAATCGCTTGACCAAGAGGGTGTTGGCACCAATATAGACGCCATGTTCACACAAATTAACATCTTCGACAACGACATAGAGTTGATGCTCAATCGGTTTGTAAGTCCATTATCCTCCACCTTGGCTACCACCTACTATCGATTTTTCATCACAGACACATTGGAGATTGACAGTGTTTCGTGTATAGAGCTCTCCTTCGCGCCGGTAAACAATCGCAGCTTTGGATTTGTAGGGCGATTATATATTGTAAATGACAGCACATACGCCTTGAAGCGGTATGCCATCAATGTGCCAGTCAACATCAACCTGAACTATGTACAGCATCTCAGTATTGAGCAGGAGTTTGAGCAGACCGAGAGTGGCTGGTGGGCGCCTAAGACCTCACAAACATTTGCGGCCTTTTCTTTGGCGAAGCGCATGAGGAGAATCTATGTGCAGCAAACCACCCAATGGTATGATTATGAACTGGGAACTACCCTGCCCGACTCTGTGGATGCTTTGTTGAATGGGACCAATGAGGCTACGGCCACAGTATGGAAATACAAAAGTTGGCAGTGGAAGAAGATGCGGCCCACTCCATTGACGGCCAAAGAGGCTTTTTTGGACAGTCTTGCTGCTGAATTGCGCCGACTGCCCGTTTTCAAAGCAGTAGAGAAGACTGGGGAAATCCTTGCTACGGGTTACATTGCCACCAACAAAGACCGCAAGCAAAGTCGTTTCGACATCGGGCCCATCTACGACTTGGTCAGTTTCAATGAAACTGAGGGGGTCAGGGTTCGGCTTGGGGGCATGACTACTGCCAAGTTGCATGATCAGTGGTTTATGAACGGATATATGGCATATGGTTTCAAAGATCAGCGTATCAAATACAATGTGACCATGACGCACAGTTTCGTCAAGAAGATGCGGCATGTGAACGAGTCGCCGCGGCACGCTCTCCAATTTAGCTACAGTTATGACATTGAGATGCCTGGGCAGAGTTATGCGCTCATGGACAGGGACAACCTGTTGATGTCATACACGATGGGTGAGCCAGTGCGGGCGGCCCAGTACGTGCGTCGCGCCAAGTTACGCTATGAGCATGAGTGGCCCTTCCGGCTACGCTTGGACACATGGCTACAGTACGACAACAACGAAGCAACCGGTTCGTTAGCCTATTGGCGCATCCAGCGTGACGGCTCCATCGCCCCGGTGACTGCCTTCAACAATCTGGAATGGTGCGTGCAATTGCGATGGGCACCAGGCGAACGGATCTACAACAACCAGTCGGGCAAAGACAACCTTCTGAAACTGTCGAAGGACGCCCCTGTGATACGCCTCACCCACACCGCCGGCATCCTTGACCATCAATGCAGATACCACCGCACCGACCTATCTATGGAAAAACGCATCTGGCTATCCTCCTTCGGCCACATCGATGCCGTGCTACAAGGCGGAATTGTGTGGAGCCAAGTGCCCTATCCCAAACTATATGTTCCGCAAAGCAACACCTCCCTGTTTCTTTCGCCTAACACCTTCTGTCTGCTACGGCCCATGGAATTTTTCATGGACAAGTATGTGGCACTCTATGCAACTTACTATCTGAAAGGATGGATTTTCAACCGAATACCGCTATGGAATCGGCTAAGGCTGCGGTAGGTCGTCTCCTACAATGGCATATATGGTGGGCTCTCACCCAAGAACATCCCAGGGCCAACGAATGCGGGGTTATATGTTCTCCCCGAGGGCTGCACTCCTATGGGCAAAATCCCCTACATGGAAGCCACCGCCGGCATCGAGAACATCTTCCAAGTGCTCCGCATCGACTATGTGCGGCGACTAACGTATGCCAAAGAGCTCACCAAGTGGGGCAAAAACGGCATACGACTTTCACTTAGACTATCCTTCTAAACGGTTCTTGACAACTATTCGTAATGGCAGGTGTGCACATCAACATCCTCATCTTGTAACCATGACAACAGTTTGCCAACGTTTGTCTGCCCATTGTGGTATGAAAACTGCACCTTGGGTTTTGTGACTTTAGCGGCACGCACAATCTACTCGACAGTCATTGCATAAGGCTGATTGCAGGGCAAAAAGGCAATTTAATATTCCATTTTAATAATACAATAAATATTCATATCTTTGCCGCTTCATAATTATCAACCACATTTTTTAGCAATGAAAAGGACGATATTCTTCATTCTCTGGACATTCACATGCACATTTTCTTCCATGGCCTGCACCAATCTCATTGTTGGCAAGAAGGCCTCTGTGGACGGCAGTGTGATGTGCACGTATAATTGCGATGGGTTTGGTTTCTCAGGGTATCTGTTTTATAGCCCTGCCAGCCGACACGACAAGGGCGAGCTGATAGCCATCAACGGATGGGGGCCTTCTCATGAGAGGCGTTATGTGCACCAAGTGGAGTACACCTACAATGTGGTCGGGCTAATGAACGAGAAGCAGGTTACCATTGTCGAGACCACTTTTGACGGGCGACTGGAGTTGGTGAACAAGGAAGGCTTGTTGGACTATTTCAGCCTAATGCAGTTGGCGTTGCAGCGATCATCCACTGCCCGTGAAGCCATCAAGTGCATGGTCGAGTTGGTAGCCGAGTATGGATACAACAGCAGTGGTGAGAGCATTACGGTTTGCGATCCCAACGAGGCGTGGATTATGGAAATTATCGGCAAGGGGGCTGGTCGCACAGGAGCGGTATGGGTGGCTTTGCGAATCCCAGACGACTGTATCTGTGCCCATGCCAATTTGAGTCGCATACGGCAGTTTCCATTGGAGCAGAAGCGATCCTATAAGAGTCTTAGCAGCAAAAGCCTGCAATACATCAACCGGCCAGAGGTTGAGTGTGTGTATGCCGAGGATGTGATCACCTTGGCTCGGGAGTTAGGGTTCTTCAGCGGTAAGGATGCGGACTTCTCCTTCCGGGACGCATACTGTCCCCTTGACTTTGAGAATGTGCGCTATGCCGATGCCCGTGTGTGGAGCTTTTTCCGCCACCATAGCGACAAATCGGAGATGGACAAATACCTGCCATATCTCAATGGAGACTTCAGCAGCTATGACCACCTGCCATTATGGATCAAGCCTGACGCGCCGCTTTCCATACGCGACTTGCAGGAGGACATGCGCGACCATTTCGAGGGCACGGCATTGGATATGACCGCCGATATGACTGCCGGTCCGTGGAAAATGCCCATCCGCCCATTGCCGATGCACTTTAAGGACAGCAGCGGCATTGACTATTTTCGTGAGCGGCCCATCGCCACACAGCAGTCGGGCTTCACCATGACCTGCCAAATGCGCTCATGGCTACCCAACGATGTGGGCGGGGTCACCTGGTTCAACTGTGACGATGCCAACATGGTGGCCTATGTACCGCTTTATTGCTGCATCACGCAAGTGCCCGACTGTTTCCGTCCCGAAAACAATCCGCGCACAGAGTTCAGCTTCGAGTCGGCCTTCTGGATGAACAACTGGGTGGCCAACATGGTCTATCCGCGCTATTCAATGATGATTGGCGATCTGCGTGTAGCGCAAAGCGAATTGGAGAACTACTATTTTGCGGACCAGGACAGTGTATTGACGGTCATCGCGAAGATGACCCCAACAGAGCGTCGAAACTTCCTCAACAAGAAAAGCATTGCTTACGCCGACCTGATGATGAAGCGATGGGACAAGCTTGCCAAGTACCTGATTGTAAAATACAACGACCAGATAGTACGGAAAATTGACAAAGAGGGCAATTTTCTGCCGTGGGGGTACGACACGCCTGGCTACGACATCAACTTCATCAACGCCTTTGGCCCGGCCACTGGTGACCGATACAAACTTAATACCGTCATTGAACGGCGAGAACGTTAAGATTTGTCCCTCGCCCACTCCGCCATTACCACGCGAATTTCCCAATACTCAAAGCCGTCGCCCAACACCTCCTTGGCTGATTTCAAGGTAGTGTTTCCATTTGATTCACAATACCCTTTAATGACGGTGCACTTGGACTTCTCCACAAACCGATCGGCTGTGTACACCCCTTGCGAGACTAATTTGGCTACATGATCGTATATGGTATTAATTGCCAAATCGCGGGCTTTGGCAACTTTTTCCAAAGTCATACCCTTATCTATCAACTTACGGGTCACCAAATAAGTTCCGCCCTTCTCCTTTTTGGGTTTCTTCTCCTTCGTATGTTTCTGTTTTTGGTCATACATCCACCGATCTGGTTTTTCGTCGGTTTCATCCACTTTTCTGTCGGGGGCGAGTTGCAGCATGGTCTTGAGTTTCATCTCCAAGTAGTTTTTCATCTCAAAGCCCGAGGCTGAAGCAGTCAGGCACGCTGTTTTCACGGTCACGTCCATCTTCATTCCATCATACAATCCGGCCAACTGCATATCCACCTCATCTATATCTGTGGCAAAAACCTCTATGGGGCTATCATGCAGAATGGAATCCAAATGCTCGGAAAAATAGACGACACCCTTTGTGATACGTTCTTGCAGAAGGGCTTTATCAGTTTCAGCCGAGGCTTGCCGGTGAAGAATGCGAAGTTGGATGGCGAATTTGGCACCCACTTGCCACAGTTCATCGCGCACGCGCCCCACTCTCTCGGCAAACCTTTGAATCATTTTGTCTTGGAAAAGCATTTTATTGGTTTTAACCAGCTCCAAGATAGCGGTCATATCATTATATATGGGCTGAAAATCGAATAGTTCCAGCATATTTTCCAGTTCATAGGCGTGGCGCAGTTCCTCCACCTTCTCTCGGGAAGGCTCTTTCAAGGGTATCTGCTGCACAAATTCGGAAACCTTATAGTCGTTGACAAGAGCATGAGACGTGAGGGGGGTCTTCAGGACCAGACCGTCCAAGGAAGTGCAGCGACTCAATGCCACATATACTTGCCCGTGGGCAAACGCCTGTCCAGCATCCACAATCAGTTTGTCGAAGGTGAGTCCTTGGCTTTTATGGATGGTAACGGCCCAAGCCAGTCGCAATGGTATCTGGGTAAAGCCGCCAATCTCCACCTCCTCCAACTGCAGGGTCTTCTCGTTCAGTCTATACTCGCAGTTCTGCCACTTGACCCTATGCACGGTGATTTTGGTCTTGCCGCATTTCACCTCAACGGTGCCCTCTTTCAGATTGTAATCAGAGAGGATGCCGATTTTACCATTGAAATAGGCTTTCTCGGGGTTTGGGTCGTTCTTGATAAACATCACTTGGGCTCCCACTTTCAGTTCCAGGGAGGGTTTGGTAGGATAGATACTTTCCGGGAAGATGCCCTCTATCTCGGCGGTAAAGGTGAATTTCTTTTTGCGCAAGGCATTAAGATTTGTTTCATTGATACTATCGGCCTGATAGTTGTGTGTAGTCAATGTGATATAGCCATCTTTATCATCGGGTTGGAAATCAGGTTGGTAGCGGGCGTTCAGCATTTGGGTGCTGGAGGCATCCATTTTATTGTCGCGCACCTTATTCAATAGGTTGACAAATCCGGCATCGTGTTGCCGGTAGATGTGGTCGAGTTCCACGCACAGGTATGGGGTTTGGCGGAGCACGTGGCTGGAGAAGAAGTAGGTAGAATCGTAGTAGGGCAACAAAATTTCCCACTCATCGGGTTTCGCAACTGGGGCAAGTTGGTGCACATCGCCGATCATGAGCAACTGCACCCCTCCAAAGGGTTTGGATGAGCGTCGAGTGTACCGGAGCACAGAATCGACGGCATCAAGCACATCGGCGCGCACCATGCTGACCTCGTCGATGATGAGCAGGTCGATACTACGCATGAGTTTCAGCTTCTGGCGGCTGAAGCGCCACACCTGCTTCTTGGCTTTAGGCACGACACCGTTTATGGCTGGCAAGACCTGCGCATCTTCGGGTATCTGCGGTCCGAAAGGCAATTGGAAAAAGGAGTGAATGGTTTGTCCACCGGCATTGATGGCAGCCACACCCGTGGGGGCTACCACCGCCATCCGCTTGGTGGTTTTGAGCGGCAGACTTCTTAGAAAAGTGGTCTTACCCGTGCCGGCCTTACCCGTAAGAAACACATGTGCATCTGTATAGAGAACTATTTCCTCAACATAGTTAAGCTTTTGATTTACAAAACCTTTATTTCCCATGGTGACACAAAATAAATTATGTGTTCATGACTATTTCATTCCAGCTGCAAAGATAGGAAAAAAAGGTGAAAAAAATCTTGCAAAAGAGTTTTGTTTTATGTAAAAGAATTTATTACTTTTGCCGCAGATTTTTTTAGTACTAACAACTAACCAAAATAAATAATTATGGAAGTTTCAAAAATCATGGCTAACTTGGAAGCCAAACATCCAGGTGAAAGCGAATACTTACAGGCTGTTCGCGAGGTGTTGGAATCAATCGAAGAAATCTACAACCAACATCCAGAATTCGAAAAAGCAAAGATCGTTGAGCGTCTTGTTGAGCCCGACCGTATTTTCACATTCCGCGTAACGTGGGTTGACCGCAATGGTGAGGTTCAAACCAACTTGGGTTACCGTGTGCAATTCAACGCTGCTCTTGGTGCATACAAGGGTGGTCTTCGTTTCCACAAGGCTGTTAATGTTTCCATGTTGAAGTTCTTAGGTTTCGAGCAGATATTCAAAAACTCTCTTACCAATCTGCCTCTCGGCGGCGGCAAGGGTGGTTCCGACTTCGATCCTGTTGGCAAAACCGACGAAGAAATCATGCGTTTCTGCCAGGCCTTTATGTATGAATTATGGCGCAACATCGGTCCGGATCAGGACAGCCCTGCCGGTGACGTAGGTGTTGGCGGTCGTGAGATCGGCTACCTCTATGGTGCATACAAGAAACTGGCCCGCGAGCACAGCACCGGTGCTTTGACTGGCAAGTCCTATGGTTGGGGTGGTTCCCTCATCCGTCCTGAGGCTACTGGTTTTGGTGCCATCTACTATGTTGAGCGCATGGTAAAACAACAGAACGACACCATGGCCGGCAAGCGCATTGCCCTCTCTGGTTTCGGCAACGTGGCATGGGGCGCAGCCATCAAGGCTACCGAACTCGGTGCCAAGGTTGTGGCTCTCTCCGGTCCTGACGGTGTTTGCGAACTCCCCGACGGTATCGACAACGAGATGATTGACTACATGCTTGAGATGCGTGCTTCCAACCGCAACAAAGTTCAAGACATGGCCGACAAATTCCCTGCAAAAGCCAAATTCACGGCTGGCAAGAAGGCCTGGTCAGTGAAGTGCGACATCGCTTGTCCTTGCGCCTTCCAGAACGAACTCGCTGAAGAGGACGCCAAAGAACTGATCGCCAATGGCGTGAAGTATGTGGCTGAAGTTTCCAACATGGGTTGTCAACCCGCCGCTATCGCTGCTTTCCAGGCTGCCGGTATTCCATTCGGTCCTGGCAAGGCTGTCAACGCCGGTGGTGTGGCTACCTCTGGCCTCGAAATCTGCCAAAATGCCGGTCACATCAACTGGACCGCTCCTGAAGTTGATCAGAAGCTCCACAAGATCATGAACGACATTTATGACATGTGTGTTGAATACGGCAAGCAAGCCGACGGCTCCATCAACTATGTGAAGGGTGCCAACATCGCCGGTTTCATGCGCGTAGCAAAAGCTATGTTAGCCCAAGGCATCATCTAAGCCTAAACACTACATCAAAAAAAACAGAGGTCATGCACCTCTGTTTTTTTTTTGCACTGATAATGCCTACAGATTCAGGTTCTTGGTAATCGAGGAGCTGGTCTTTTTTGTGCCCCAGATTTTATTCATCACACGCATAGAGTCGGAGATGTCCATCTTGTCGCAATGTTCCAGAATACGTTGAATAAAGATACACTGTTCCACTTTAGCATCTCCTTTCACAATAGCCTCTGAGAGTGCCTTGCATGACTGATACCCACAGATACGGCAATCCACCTGGGGCAGGTTCTGGTTAATCTCGAACGACCGTTTCATCTTTTGCATAGCCACGGCAAGGTCATCGTCCATTTTTTCCATAGAACGGGGTTCCACCTTGCCCAGTACACGGTGATGTTGGTCCAGATAATCCACATAGTTAAGCAGATCGTTGTCTTCGGCATCCACCTCTTCGGGTGACTTCTGCATACGTTTGCGTTGGCGTTCAGTCATGAGGAATCGGTTGTTAGCAGTGAGTATGCCACCGGCGCAGCTTTCATCGCAGGCACGCAACTCCAGGAAGTCGATGTCCTGAATATCCTCATCCTCCAGTTTCTCCAAAAACTCTACCACGTTATGGATTCCGTCAATAGCCAGATTGCGTCCTTCCTTCAGAAGAGCAATTTCACCGCCGGTCAAGGTATAGTTAACACTCTCTTTGGAGAGACGATGATAGCGGGTGCGCGAATCTTCGCAAAGCTGGTACTCGCCTTGTTTGATAACGCGCATAACCTTGCTATACAAGAAGTTCATATTAATAACTTCCGAGACAGGCGATTTTTCTTCGGTGGCTGGACTCTTGATAGCGGCAATCTTGGCAGCGCATGGTGTCACGTAGAAGATGCCGATATCTTCCGCTGGTATGTTGTCCTCTTCGGTCAGCAATTTGCGAATATAGAGGGCTGTAAGGTCCAATGGCGGTTTGGAAAGGTACAGATTAGGTACCAGCACGGGAAACTTGACCTGGATAAGGCGTACTATAGCTGGGCAGAAGGTGGAGATGATCGGCCTGAAGCCATCATTCTCGTGCACGGTCTTCTGCATGGCGGACTTTATAAAATCCACGCTCTTCTCCACCTCAAACACATGTTTAAAGCCGATGTGATAGAGAGCCGAGAGAATAGTTTTCTCTTTGATTTTATCCTCAAACTGTGCAATAAAGATTGATGGGAGCAGGAGCACGGGATATTTGCAGTCGTACACTGTTTGGAAGTCATCCTGTTCGATATAGATGGCATTCACGGGGCAAGCGATATAGCAGCGGCCACAGTCCACGCATCTGTTAGGGTCCAAGGATGGATGGCCATCGTCAACATGGATAGCGCCCGTGGGGCAGGCGCCCGTACAATGAGCACAGCCGATACAGAGATCGTACTTGAATTTCAAGGCATGGTGGAAATCTTCAGCCATAGCGAGTGGTTTTAAATAATAAATGTATTAAGACTGGAAGTAGTTGACAAAACGGATCGTTGTGCCAACGCCCACTTCTGTGTCGATATGCATCTCATCGGAGTTGTTGTGGATATTGGGGAGGCCCATCCCGGCGCCAAATCCCATTTCCCGCACTTTCGGGGAAGCGGTAGAGTTGCCTTTCTGCATGGCCCATTCCACATTGGGAATGCCTGGGCCCTCATCTTTAAGGGTGATACACACCTTGTCGGGTTCCAGTTCCACGAAGATATCGCCGCGGTAGGCATGTGCCACAATGTTGACCTCTGCTTCGTAAAGGGCCACGACAGTCTTCTTGACGATATCTGGGCGGACACCCATCTTTTTAAGCATCCTCTTTACCTCACTGGAGGTGGAGCCGGCATTAGTGAAGTCACCGCCTTCTACATGATATTGAAAATCCATACTTTTAATTTTAGGTTAGTAAACAGATGGAAGATTGGCATTGTACAAGATGCCGGAGGTTTTATACATGGAGTATTGAGTAGAAATCAGCACAATATCATTGTCCTGGGCAATCTCTATCATATCCTCAGTCACCACTTTACCTCTCACCACCAGAACCATTTGGATATCAGCCATTTCACAAGTACGCATAGATTGCAGGTTGCACAAGCCGGTGAGCAGTAACAGCCCATCGTGATCCTTAATGGTGAGCACATCGCTCATAAGGTCCGAGGCGAAAACAAACTCCACTTCACGGTCCAAAAATTCTTCACCCGTAATCACCACTCCATTCACCAATGGAATAATTTCTCTCAAAGTCATCGTTTAAAGCAATACAATATTGTTAATAATTAAGAATGGTTGTAGGGTGCAAAGATACAAAAAATAACTATCTTTGCACTTTAAAAATAATTGAGGGTATGAGACGTGACGATGACGACGAAATAAATGAAATGGACGAACTTATAGAGCAGTTCACCCAAGCGGCAGACAACCACTTTGAGGGCTTTTATATGGATAGTGAAGATCTTTTTGATGTAATTTCCTACTTCATTGAGTCCTTCAATGTCACATATATACAGCAAGGTTTTGAGGTAGCCTTCAAGATGTTTCCCGACGATCCGGCTTTCAAGTTGCTGCATGGCAAATACATGGCCATTACTGGCGATTTCGAGTCGGCGGAGAGCGAGTTTCATGAGGTGGAGCTCGCCCACCCTGACATGGCCGAGACCTACGTGGAGCAGGTGTTGCTCTCGAAGATCACCCATACCGAAGTGGACACCATGGGCTTGTTGAAAAAGGCTTTGCACCTAAACTACGAGATTCCGGAGGCTCATGCGCTATTGGCACTCGAATACTTGCAGCGGAACGACATAGAGCAGGCGTTGTCGCACATCACCACCGCCACCACCCAGGAAAATTACTCGCTGTGGAATCTCGACTACCTATTGTTCTCTGATCTCAGGCAGTACAGCCACGATACCGTGCTGGCCTTTCTGAAAGCGCTCACCGATGAGTTTCCAATGAACAACGAATCCTGGCACCTGCTCGGAATGGCCCACCACAAGTACAAAGAGTACGAAGAGGCCTTGGATGCCTTCCGCTTCCAGCAGTCGCTCACCCCTGACGACGCCTACGTGCTCTCTGATATCGCCGAATGCCACTACCTGATGGGAAACTACCCGCAGGCCATTAAATATTATGAGCAATTTGCCGAAGCCAACATCTATCCTGTTGACATTATGATTGGTCGATGCCACTTCAAGATGAAACATTACGAAGCGGCATTTCTCTACTACACCAGCGCAAAAATCTACGACCCGCTCTATCTGCAAAAGTTCCATGAGATCATCGTCACATGCCGAGCCATGAACAAGCTGGAGACTGCCAAGAGCCTCTTCCGCTACTATCTTGCCACAGAGACCGAAGACGACGTGATTGCCTTTATCATCCCTGAGCTCATCTGCCTGCTTGACCCCGTACATGACCGCGAGGAGATCTTCCGCATTCTGGACATGGTGTACAACATGGACTATTCCGAGTCCGACTTCTTCAAGTTCATCATTCAGCTTGTTTACGTGTATGATACGCCGGAGGCCTTCGATTTGGGATTAGACATCATCCGCGAATACGAGCCCAAGATGATCAACAACACGTACCTCATGTACTGTTCTGGCATCTTTTATTGTGAAAAGCAGTGGTTTGAGAAGGGCACCTTATACTTGGAGAAGGCTTTTGATGCCATTAATCAAGAAGATTTCGAACAATTGTACAGTATGTCGCCAAAGCCTTTTGAAAATAAGGTCATCCGCGAACTAACCCGTCGCTATCAATTTGAGATTCCCAATATTCCTGAGGACCCCATCTTCGACACGGGAACTTCCTCCGACGATGATTACTTTTTCACCTATCTTTCTTAATCGTTTGTACACATGAAGAAAGCCATTCTGACAGTCGTCTGCATCATAGCCTTATGTGGTTGTTCCTTAGCGCAGGTTGACACCGCCGCGTCCAATAAGGGAAAGCAGTCGGTCACCGATCGGGTGATCGCTTGGTACAACAATCATCTCAACTACGGTTCTGTCACTTTATTGATGGCAGTTGAGAGTTCGTTCATTCCATTTCCTTCGGAGGTCATCGTGCCGCCGGCGGCCTATCAAGCCTGCAATGAGGATAACACCTCGCTGCATGTAACAGACTCAAAGGGGGCCAACGTATGCTTTGTCATTCTTTTCGCCACTTTGGGCGCACTCATCGGGGCCACTATCAACTACGTGCTGGCCTTATCGCTGGGCCGTCCCATCGTATATTGGTTTGCCGACAGCAAAGTGGGGCATCTGTTGTTGCTAAATAGCGCCAAAGTGCAGAAGGCCGAGCAATACTTCATTGAGCACGGAAAGAGTTCCACCCTCATAGGCCGACTGATACCGGCTATCCGTCAGCTCATCTCCATTCCTGCTGGTTTATCCAAGATGAACTTCGGCGTCTTCTCCTTGTTCACCGCTATCGGAGCCTCCTTATGGAATACCATTCTGGCTATTCTGGGCTATATTGCCCATGGCCAACAAGACCTCATAGAGCAATACAATAACGAATTGAAGATTGCCTTGTGGGTTCTGTGCTTCCTCTTTGTGGCATACTTGATATATAAGGGGGTCAAGGGCTCCCGCGCACCAAAGGTAGCCCCTCAAGAACCTGAAACGGAGGCATGACGATGAAGCAGTACGGGCTTATTGGAAAACCACTCAGCCATAGTTTCTCGCAACGCTATTTCACGGAAAAGTTCCAGCGCGAAGGGCTAACCGATTGCAGCTACTCGCTATGGGAGATAGCCTCCATTGCCGAGTTACCTGATTTATTGCAGAGATGTCCTGACATTAGTGGTTTCAACGTCACCGCACCCTACAAAGAAGCGATATTGTCGTTGCTCGACCATATTGACGGGGAGGCGGCAGCCATTGGGGCGGTAAATGCCGTGCGGGTGGCGCGTTTTGCTGGCAAGCCGGTACTAACAGGTTACAATACGGATGCGGCAGGTTTCCGGCAGACACTTGAGGAACGTCTGATGCCAAGTCGTGCGCTCGTGCTGGGCACTGGAGGGGCAGGCAAGGCCATCACACACGCGCTACACACGTTAGGCATCGCCACGCGACAGGTATCGCGCGTGCACACGCAAACAGCCATATCCTACGAGGAGGTGGACGAAGCGCTGATGCACGAGCATCTGTTCATCGTCAACTGCACCCCTTTGGGCACCGCCGGCCCACTTGAAAACGCCCTGCCTCCCCTGCCCTACCAATTCCTCACCCCACAGCATCAGCTTTACGATCTCGTCTATAACCCCGCCACCACCCCCTTTCTGCTTGAAGGCCGCGTCCATCATTGCCAAACCCAAAACGGACTCGCCATGCTGTATGCACAAGCCGAAATTTCCTGGAAAAGATTTACCAATGTCTTTTAACCTCTACAATACCACTATACTGCCCGTAAACATATAAGGCCTACCCGTGTAGTCGGTACAATGAATCACATATTTGAAGATATTGTTGACCATCAACTTCCCGTTGCACATGCCATCCCACACAAAGTTCTTGTCGGAGGAGTAAAAAATCGCCTCGCCCCATCTGCTGTAAATGGTAATATCAAAGGTATTGATTTGATTGGTGTAATATTCAGGCAAAGAGACCATGTCGTTCAGTCCATCCCCATTAGAAGGCGTAATGGTATTGGGCAGCAATACGTTCAACGGGCAATAGGGTACTTGTACGAAGGCGGTCTGTTGGCAGGCAACATTGGAGGCGGTCACCGAGTAGAGGCCACTCAATGTAACATCAAAGGCAGTGGCAGTCTCTCCATTGTTCCACACATAATGGTCAAAGCCCAGTGCATCGATGCTCAAGGTTGTCTCGTGATTGGTACAGAACTCAGGATTAGAGGATGACACACGCAAAAAAGTATCTATTACAGTCAGATGCATAGTCACGGCGCTGTCGCACTCATGCGAGGATATAAAGTCACGCCGAAATACGCCTGATTCTGAGAAAATCTCCCCATTCCAATTGTAGTAGCCGCAAACGGTTTCCCACGCCTCAACCGTTTCCGGGTAACCGATAGACAAATGGAGGGTACGCACACTGTCGCAACCATTGATGGTCGTAAAGTGCTTAACATAGTCGCCACTCTCGGAGTAGGTAACCCCTTCCCATTCATATTGTTCGCAGGCGGCCACATTATCAACCTCTTGATAATGTGGCAGTACTGTCAACTGCAACGTAATAATGCTATCGCACCCGTTGCTGCCCACCAAGGTGCGGGTGGCTGTATAGTGGTCAAGACCTTCTATCGTGGCCGTGGCTATCTGGAAGCCATTGGCGTCATAGTCCATGCCGGCACAAATCTCATCAGTCAACAAGGTCTCATCGTGAACCATAGACAAAACAAGAATGGTGTCTGTCTGGGCGCAAAGAATAGTGTTGTTATCCATGATTCTGGCAGAAACCATGTATTCGCCAGGCGTATCCACGGTAATGGTAGAGCTTGTGGCACCCGTACTCCAGACGTAGTTGTATTGATTGTTCACCACCATGGGAGTCAATGGGATTGCTGAGCCATCACATATAAAGGTATCGGCACCTAAATCCACCGTTGGAAACTCGTACACATGAACAGTGAAGGCGGTATCGTAATGACATCCATACTCATCCACGGCATGCAATGTATAGGGAACATATCCGTGCGCTTGTGGCGTAATTGTGGTATTTGATGCCCCCAAGCCCGTAATGTAAAGGGAGTCAAGGTGCACATTATAAGACCAGTTCTGAGGTAATAGTTCAGGATTCAAGGCCAATTCCCATTCCACGATATAGCCGTTATCTTCATTCTCCATATCCTGAACCTGAATATACCAATTGCCATTCAAAGGGCATCCAATCAAGGAGGAAAAATTCTGATAGGGATGATAAACTTGGGTCATGGCAGCCACGTTGGTGGAATCCACGCTATAGCTGGTAGTTCCATTATCCCAGTGTGGATTATAATGTGAATGGAAATTAGACGTGTTGAAAAGACTGCCATTGGCGGAGGCGTAGCTATAGCCGAGGGTGGAATTATTGGACCATATATAGTTCCAGGGTTCGCCCATTGGGTTGGCATTGGGGTTGCAGGTACCGCCATCGGGACGATAGCCGATGCCCAAGTTGATACGATACACCCCAAAGGACCAATCAGAGTAGTAGTTGGGGTGCGGCAGGATGGTGGCCGATTGGCCATTGGGACAGAAAATCTGAATATAAAGATCCTCTATAGCCGAATGTTCCATCTTGATACGCACATATAGCAGGTCATTGGCATTGGAAATGGTAGCGCCATTGGCGAAATCGGTAAAGGTAACGTTTGACCGATAGTAGGTGCCATAGGGCGGGCAGCTGATGCCATCAGGCAGAAACACCGTATCCTGCACCACCAAGGAGGTGTATTGTTCGCCTTTCACCGAATCAAGCTGGATTTGGTTGCTATAGGTATATCCAATGGTAGGAATTAGCGTTTGGCCTTCGCAAATGGAGGGCAGATTATGAACAGCATGTATAGGATTATCGGATGTGCGCAAGCGGAAGGTTATCGGCTGGTTGGAGATACAGGCCACTGTATCAACGGCGACAATGGACACATCATAACCATGTGAGGGATGAAAGGCATGTTGCAATGTTTGCAGCCCCACCCCAGAAATAACTGTGTCGGAGCCTAATGTCCAGATAAAATTAGTAGAGGCATCCTGCTGATGGTATCCACCGGCTTGGTTATTTGGATAGACACCATGCACCGCCAAGGTAAGAGGTTCATTAGGACATACATCCAGATAATAGAAGTTGTCGGAAGGGTTCAAGACAGGGAGTATGGTGCTGTGTGCCGCATCCCAAGTCACAGAAAATGGTTGGCAGGCTGGTTGGCAAAAAGCGTGAATCTTGAATCCAGCACCATGATTCAAGCCAAACAAAGTGAGAAAATTGGAAGTCTTAAAGCGAAGTGTCAAGGCACCGGTGGCACTATTGGCGCCAGCCGAATAGGTCTGAATAGTGGAGCCGCCATAATTGGAAGAATTGACCCACACCAAGGGCGTGCCAGTCGCTGTGGCCGCATCATAAATAAACAAGGTGTCTGACGGATCTATATCTACCATCTGTAGCTGAATGACCACGCGCCCCTGGTTGGAGGCCGGATAAATCGTTAGCGTCTGGTTGAGGTTGGGTGCATAATTGTCTGAATTACCGCCATTATCATAAATATAAAAATTGCACCCTTGGATCTGCGTCTGAGAGCCCATGTTGACATTGGTCTGTGCCTTTACTACACACAGACTCACGAGTATAAAGAGTATAGCAAGCGTTGTTTTTTTCATCAGAGCGCAAAAATATAAAAATTCTACTACAAATATTTTTTTTTAATACTTATTAAGCAAATAATCTGTATTTTTGCGGCTTTAAGTGTATCATAAACACATAAACATGGCAGTGAAGAAAAAATACGAGTTTGATTATTGGCGTCCGGCGGTAACGGTAGATAATGTAGTATTGAATTTTGACGGTAGCCAATTGCGGATGCTATTGGTTTTGCGGGGCAAGGAGCCATTCAAGGGGGTATGGGCTTTCCCCGGGGGCTTTTTGGAGGAGCATGAGACCTTGGAGGAGGCCGCACGTCGGGAACTGCTGGAGGAAACAGGTATTAACAAGGCGCCATTCATGCAAATAGGAACTTTCAGTGCCTTGGACCGTGACCCTCGCGGGCGGACCATCAGCACCGTTTTCCTGACTCTTCTCCGCCCTAACCAGCACAAAATCCAGGCTGCCGATGATGCCGACGAAGCCTGCTGGTTCCCCATTCATCACATGCCTGCTTTGGCATTCGACCATGAGGCTATCTACCAAAAAGTGAAGTTCCAATTACGCCTCATTTGCCTCACCACCCCTGTTCCTTTCATGCTTATGAAAGATATCTTCACACTACCGGAAATGCAACGACTCTATTCAGAAATCTTCGAGCAAGAGTTCGACCGACGTAATTTCCAAAAACGGTTCATCTCTTCAGGCATGCTTCAACAGGTGGCCGACAACAAAAAAGAACAGCGTGCCAACGCACCCATCTATTACCGCTTTAGCCAAGCCGGTTTCTGCAATTTCTTAGCAAAGAGGTACCACGTGAACGCCAAATAGACTACAACTCTTTACGAAGACGAGCTACGGGAATATTGAGTTGTTCCCGATACTTGGCCACCGTGCGACGCGCTACCTGATAGCCCTTCTCCTTCAGATGGGCACATAGCACTTCGTCTGACAAGGGCTTGTGTTTGTCCTCCTCTTGTATCAGGTCTGAAAGAATTTTCTTAATCTCCTTTGAAGAAACATCATCCTGATTCACAGACTCCGAGAAAAGATGTTTCACAGGCACGATTCCAAAATCTGTCTGCACATATTTGCTATTGGAAAAGCGGGATATTGTGGAGACATCCAGATTCACCTCTTGGGCAATGGTTTTAAGCACCATAGGCTTCAACGAGCGGTCATCGCCAGTAATAAAATACTCCTTTTGGTGCTGCATGATGGCATACATGGTGTTATAGAGGATTTTCTCGCGCAGGCTCAGGGTCTGAATGAACAGTTCTCCCTTATCCACATAATCTTTCAGAAAACGAATGGCATCTGCCTCTTTGCGTGCCATCAATTGCTTATTCTTGATTGGGGCCGAGAATTCATTGTTGATACGCAGTTTGGGCAGATACTGGTTATTTAGCGAAAGTACCGGTATCCCATCCTGTACGGAGATGGTGAAATCGGGGGTAATATTGCTTCCCGACTTTTCAAAATCAGTTCCTGAGTCCACGGGTTTGGGGTCTAAGGAGCGTATAGTCTTCAATATCTGCTGCATGGTGGATTCCGACACTTTTAATGTCTCTGCAATCTTCTGATAGTGTTTCTTGCTGAAAAGATCGAAATAGTCGGTGATGACAGTGACGGCATAGCGTGTGATGTCTGATGGATGGGGCTGGCGTCGTAACTGGATGAGCAGGCACTCTTGCAGATTCCGGGCGCCAGTGCCCGCGGGATCGAGTTCTTGAATATAATGCACCAGGATGCGTTCCACCTCTGTCGCCGTCGTGTCAATATTGTAGTTGAAAAGCAACTCGTTGGCCACAGCCTGCAGGTCCATGGTGAAGTAACCGTCATCATCAAGGTTGCCCATAAGATACTCTGCAATACGATATTCTGTTTCATCAAGGTCCATCTCGCCTAATTGGATCAGCCATTGCTCCCGAACCGACTGTTGATAAACTCCCACGCTGTCCACAGTCTTCACCTCTGGGGCATTCAACCGTTGCAGAGTACGCTCTGCCACATAGTCTTCCATGTCTTCTTCGCTATAGTAGTCTTCATTGAAGATATCATCATCAGACATAGATTCTGTGACTTCAAAGGGGAGTCCGTTCTCATCGTATTCAGGGGTATCATCCACTGCATCCACATAGTCTTCATGAGTATCAGGTTCAATCTCCAAGGCTGGATTTTCATCCACCTCCTTCAGGATTTCCTGTTCCAGGGAAAGATTCGGCATCTCCACCAGTTGCATCAAGCGGATGGTCTGCTGGGTAGCGGTCTGACGGAGTTCAAGTTTTTGCTGATGGGATAATTTTTCTGCCATGCTATCTTATCAAATAGGGGCGTTTTTTACAAACACCCCTATATACTTTAATATTATGTTGTTTAGATTAAAATTCTGCGTTCTGAGGTGTTCTCGGGAACGGAATCACATCCCGGATATTGGTCATACCCGTGATGAAGAGCAATAAGCGTTCAAAACCAAGGCCAAAGCCTGAGTGTGGGGCGGAGCCAAACTTGCGGGTTTCAAAGTACCACCAGTACTGCTGCTCAGTCATATTGAGTTCATGTACGCGATTGAGCAACTTTTGATAATCGGCCTCACGCTCGGAGCCACCGATAATCTCACCGATGGTTGGGAAAAGCACATCCATGGCGCGTACAGTCTTACCATCGTCGTTCTGTTTCATGTAGAAGGCCTTGATTTCCTTGGGATAATCCGTCAAGATAACGGGGCACTTGAAGTGGTCTTCCACCAGATAGCGTTCATGCTCCGACTGTAGGTCGATGCCCCATGACACCTTATATTCGAATTTCTTGTCGGCCTTCAACAGGATATCGATGGCGGAGGTGTAGTCCAAACGCACGAAGGGTTGTTTGAGCACGGACTCCAGCCGGTTAATCAGCTCCTTGTCGAACATATCGTTCAAGAAGCGCAGGTCATCCATGTTATTGTCGAGGGCGTATTGGACGAGATATTTGATAAAATCCTCGGCGAGGTCCATGTTATCGGTGATATCATAGAATGCCATTTCGGGTTCAATCATCCAG
The DNA here is from genome assembly GCA_937901455.1 of uncultured Bacteroidales bacterium. Taxonomy (GTDB): domain Bacteria; phylum Bacteroidota; class Bacteroidia; order Bacteroidales; family WCHB1-69; genus F23-D06. The sequence continues at coordinate 23,264 of CALDIA010000075.1, forward strand.
AACTCGGCCAGATGGCGGGGTGTATTGCTGTTCTCAGCACGGAAGGTAGGACCGAACGTGTAGATATTGCCCAATGCCAGAGCTCCCAATTCGCCTTCCAACTGTCCGGAAACAGTCAAGTTGGTGTGTTTGCCGAAGAAATCCTTCTTGTAGTCCACCTGGCCGTCCTGAGTGTGGGGCACATTGTTGAGGTCAAAGGTAGTCACATTGAACATTTCGCCGGCACCTTCTGCATCAGATGCCGTGATCAACGGTGTATGCAGATAGAAAAATCCCTTGTCGTTAAAGTACTTGTGGATAGCGAAGGCCATGGCGTGACGCAGGCGGAGCACACAACCGAAATAGTTGGTGCGGGGGCGGAGATGGGCAATCTCGCGCAGGAATTCCATGGAGTGACCTTTCTTCTGTAGCGGATACACTTCAGGATCTGCGGTACCATAGAGTTCAATCATGGTGGCTTGGACCTCCATGGTTTGCCCCTTGCCTTGCGACTCCACCAAGACGCCCTCCACATGCAGGCAGGAGCCTGTGGTAATCTGTTTGAGGAGTGCTTCATCAAACTTGGCAGGATCCACAACAATTTGTAGATTGGAAACAATCGAGCCGTCGTTAAGGGCTATGAAGGCGACATTGCTGTTGCCGCGTTTCGTGCGCACCCAACCTTTCACACAAACCTCGTTGCCGAAGCCGATGGTTTCAGGGTGTTTTATAACATCTTTTATTCTGCTTCTTTTCATAGCAATGCGTTAGTTTAAGTATGATTGCAGCACTCGGCATTTCGGGTTGTGACGCAGTTTACGGATAGCTTTTTCCTTGATCTGGCGCACACGCTCGCGGGTCAAGTCAAACTGCTCGCCGATCTCGTCCAATGTCATCGGGTGTTTATAGCCTAAACCATAGTATAGTTTGAGTATATCGGCCTCGCGCTGGGGCAACGTCTCAATGATGCTGCCAATCTCATGCTGCAGAGATTCGTGAATCAGGGCGGTGTCTGGCGGTTCAACGCTCTCTGACGGATATACGTCATAGAGATTGGAATCGTCGTCTTTTGTCAAGGTTGCATCCATGGAGAGGTGGCGCGGGGCGTTCTTCAGGGATTCCTTGACCTCCGTTTCGGTCAGGTCCAGACGCTCGGCGATTTCCGACAAGCGGGGTTCGCGCTGGTACTCCTGCTCCAAAATGGCAATGGTCTTCGTAATCTTGCTGATAGTTCCCACCTTGTTCATGGGCAGACGCACAATTCGTGACTGTTCAGCGATTGCCTGCAAGATTGCCTGACGAATCCACCATACGGCAAAGGAGATGAACTTGAAGCCCCTAGTCTCATCAAAACGACGCGCCGCCTTGATAAGGCCCAAGTTTCCCTCATTGATAAGGTCTGAAAGGGTGATACCCTGATTTTGATATTGCTTGGCAACGGAAACCACAAAACGCAGATTGGCATTGGTCAATTTCTCCAATGCATCCTCGTCACCAGCCTTGATTTTGCGAGCCAACTCCGCCTCCTCGTCTGCCGTGAGCAAGGGCACTTTGCCAATCTCATGCAGATACTTGTCCAAAGAAGCTGTCTCGTTACGGTTTGTAACCTGTTTGGTAATGTGTAATTGTCTCATCTATATTTTTAGAATTTTAGGAACGGTTTACATTTACGAACAACATGTCCGTTTTGTTACATTCTTAGAAGCTATAGCCTATACCTAAGCCAACCACCTCTTTGAATTGCACACGTGCACGAGGTCCCTCTGAGAAATTGCGCCAAGCAGGACCATCAATCAACACCTGATCGTAATATTTCAGAGAGGTCATCAAACTTACACTGAACACTTTCAAGAAATTATATGTAATGGCTACATCCCAGTCCACGTCCCAATTGAAGAATCTTTGTTGATGGGAGGTGTACGGGGTGAAAAGTGTAAGGGTAGAGATAATCTTGAGGTTCTTCACCAACGTGTAGTTGACGCCGGCATTGATACGAAGACCTAAGGCTGCATTAAGCGGACGATAAGTACCATCCTCATTTTGAGGAAGACCATAGTTGGGGCGCAAATCTTCGAACATACAGGTGGTCAGACGGCCAGCAACAGGGTAAACACCAATAGTGAAGATATCGTTGGGACGATATTCGACACCCAATGCCAGGTCGGTATAGGAAGGAGAAAGCCATTTTGAGATCAATTCCTTATTACCTTCCTCATCATTCAAATATTTGTAGCCAGGGGCATACTGCGACTTAAAACTTCCCAGCAGGGTGAGATACCACTTGGGATGCATTTGGAAGCCGCCTTTGGTAGTAAGGTTGATTTTGTCGTTGGACTTTCTCCATGTAGGGTTAAGGTCGGAGGAAAACATTTCACCAAGTTCTGTATCCAGATTGGTGTCCCACGTCCATTTATTCTTTTTGAATGAAAGAGTCATGTTGGCATATAGGAAGCCTGTAACGTTATTGTTACCACCGGCAGCCCAGTTGAAGAGACTGGTTTGTGCGGCATTCAAGCCAACAGTACCCGTGAATTTCCAGTTCTTGGCACTGTCGATAGTGGCAGCCTTGACTGTTGTGGAAAGGGCCTCATCAGCAGCTGCTTTCTCTTCCACTTGCGCATTAAGCAGTATCATACTACTCATGCTCAGAACAATAAGTAAAAATAGTTTTTTCATATTGGATGGTTTTAGTGAATAATTTAATGATTCAATTTATTATATGCTTTCCACCACCTGTCGGAGACCTTGTCGTCGCAGGCGAGTTTGTAATCGCGTTTTGAACCACTTGTCGGGAATCACATCCTTACAAGCGAGGTTGTAGTCTCTCTCCGAACAAGGCAGATAGTATTTCTGGGTGATATTCTGGTTGGCAGACATGATGGGCACCACCATCCACCAGCGATTGGTCTTGCGACTGCAATAGAAGACCATCTCATCAAAGGCACCTGACACCTCAATGCTGTATTGGCGATAGTTCTGCTTATTGGAGAAGTCGCTGTCTTTCTGCCTATGAAGATAACCTTCCACAAAATACCATAATATGTGTCCTATCAGCTGGGAGGTCTGATTGCCATAGTCGAGTGTGGGATCATACTCATAGATACCGAAAGAGGTCAGTTTGTCGCTTACGCCAGCATACTTGGCAATTTGGCAAATCTCCTCGCCATAGAATCCGTTGGAGGAGTTGTGCGGATTACCGGGAGCATCAGGACGACGCACGGCAGCAATATCCAAGGACACCATGTCGGCATTCCGCACCAAAGGCTCCACCTCTTCGATGTTCTTACGCATGGTGCCTACCCGGTACACCTCAAAGTAAAGGTCTTCCATTAATTTAGTGTTGGCTGGGCTATTCATATAGGACTGGTATCCGATATTGGCATAGTTCAACAGATAGTTGGGTTGCTGTAGAATAATCTTATTCAGATAGGCATCCGAGCGCATCGGCTGTTGCTCTTCGCCAAGATCAAAACGGGGGTCTATCGCCACAATATTCACCACCTTCTGCATTTTCTCATAGGCACGATAGTTGGCAAAAGCCAGGTCGTTGCTACCTCCGAGGATTATTGGTATCACGCTGTGTTCCAACATATCCGCAAGCACATCTAAAAGAATACTATAGGTATCTTCCGTTGTATTGCCAGTCCTCAAATTTCCCATATCGATAATTCTGACACTCTTATTCCAGGTGTACAAAGTGTAGAAAGATCGGCGAATCTCATCGGGGGCTAAGGAGCAGGAATCGTTGCGGAAACTATTCCGAGACTCAGGCACACCGATGATGGCCATTTCTGCCTCTTCGAGATTCAAGGATGCCTCCGGATTGTAGAATAGCACGGCATTGGCAAGCTGGTCTTTGCTGACAATCGAGTGTTCAAGGCCCAACGCTTGTATATCAACAGGCTCAAATAGCAATGAATAGTCCATACTTATGATCTTTTAGAGGATTTACGCTTGGCTGTCGGGGTAGTAGTGGCGATGATATTCTGACATTCGGCATACGTCAGATTCTCGGCAATCATCCCTTTCGGTATCTTATAGTTATTGTGTCCATCGGTGATATAGGCGCCATAGCGACCATTCATCACGCGGAGGTCAGGGTTCTCGTCAAACTTGCGCAACACATTCTTATTATCCACATTCTTCAGATAATCCACAGCCATCGCTTCGGTTAGCGTGGATAGATTTGTGTTTTTGTCGAGAGTATAGTTTTTGTCGTCATATTTAAGATAGGGGCCATAGCGGCCAACGATGGCATATATCTCCTTATCATTCCACTTGCCTATCAACTTCGGAGCGCGGGCTTCCGTTTCGGCCTGCTTGGAGGCGATCAATTCCACACAACGATCATAGGTAATGGCGATAGGGTCTTCGTTTTTGGGAATCGTCACATACATTTTGCCATACTTGACGTAAGGTCCAAAACGGCCGGAGCCTACCACCACATCTTCGCCTTCGTATGGTCCAAGATTTCTCGGTAATTGGAAGAGTTCCAAAGCCTCTTCCAAGGTGATAGTTTCAATAAACTGGTTAGGTTGCAGGCGGGCATAGCGGGGTTTTGCATCCGCGTAATTCTCCCCTATCTGCACCATCGGGCCGTATTTGCCTAACTTGGCAAACACCTTTTCATTGGTTTTGGGGTCGTAACCCAGCAAGCGTTCACCGCTGGCTTTGGAAGAGTAGTTCAGGGCATCTTCCACAGAGTGATGAAAGTCGCTATAGAAGCGGGTCATCATGTCTTGCCACTGTTCCTTGCCCTCCGCGATCTCGTCAAAATCCTTCTCCACATCAGCCGTGAAGCCATAGTCCATGATTTTGTCAAAGTTTTCCTGCAGGTAGCCGTTCACCACGATACCCACATCCGTAGGGAAGAGTTTATCCTTCTCATATCCATATTTTTCCTTTTTCTCATCCGTCTTTATCTGACCGTCTTTCAGGATAATCTGTTCGTACTTGCGTTCCTTGCCGGGGCGCGACGCTCTATCCACATAGCCACGTTTCTGAATGGTGGTAATGGTGGGTGCGTAGGTGGAGGGGCGGCCAATGCCCAGTTCTTCCATCTTCTTCACCAAGCTGGCCTCCGTATAGCGGGCTGGTGGCTGTGCAAAACGTTGAACGGCGGAAATAGACTTGGGCACCAGGGTCTCTTCAATCTTGAGGGCGGGCAAAAGGCCTTTCACCTCTTCCACCTCCTCATCCTTTGATTCTGTATATACCCGTAAGAAGCCAGGGAAGAGAATCACCTCTCCTGTAGCCACAAAGCGCTCCTGGCGGTTGGAGATGGGAATCTGTATGCTGGTTTTCTCTGTCTTGGCATCACTCATCTGAGACGCAATGGTGCGCTTCCAAATCAGATTATAGAGATTCTTGGCAAAAGTATCCCCGGGCACCGTTTGCCGAGTCATATCGGTCGGGCGGATAGCCTCGTGCGCCTCTTGGGCACCTTTCGTCTTAGTGACAAAGTTGTGGGGATGTGAATATTCGGCACCGAATTCCTCAATAATCACCTCTTTTGCGGCATTGATGGCCACTGATGAGAGGTTCACGGAGTCGGTACGCATATAGGAAATAAAACCGGATTCGTAGAGTTGCTGGGCCACCACCATGGTTTTGCTCACGGTGAATCCGAGTTTGCGGGCAGCTTCCTGCTGCAGCGTGGAGGTGGTGAATGGTGGGGCTGGACTCTTCTTGCCAGGGGTTTTCTCAATGGCATCCACCTTGAAAGAAGCTGTCTGACAATCCTCCAGAAAGGCTATCGTCTCCTCATGGTTGGCAAAACGCTTGTTGAGTTCGGCAGTAAGTTCCAGTTTCTTATCCCGGACAGGGAAGAACAAACCATCCACCTTATAGGAGGAGCTGGTGTTAAACTTCTCAATTTCATGTTCACGCTCCACAATCAGTTTGACGGCCACCGACTGCACACGTCCGGCAGAGAGCTGGGGTTTCACCTTGCGCCACAGGACGGGCGAGAGCTCAAAGCCCACCAGGCGGTCGAGCACGCGACGGGCCTGCTGCGCATTCACCACATTAATGTCCAACTCACGGGGATTATGCAATGCCTCCTCAATAGCATTCTTGGTGATCTCGTGAAAGACAATACGCTTCACCTTCTTGGGATCCATGCCCGTCACTTCCATCAAATGCCAAGATATAGCCTCACCCTCGCGGTCATCATCCGTTGCCAGCCAGATGGTGTCTGCCTCCTTGGCCAACTTCTGTATTTCCGCTATCAACGCTTTCTTGTCTTCCAGCACCAAATAGTTGGGCTCAAAATGTTTCGTCACGTCAATCCCCATATCCTTCAAGGGTAGATCCCGCACATGTCCTTTACTGGATATGACCGTAAAGTCTTTGCCGATAAACTTCTGGATGGTCTTGGCCTTGGCCGGTGACTCTACTATAATCAGATTCTTGCTCATATATATGCTATTTGTTGTTTTTCTACTGTAATGGATTTTTTGTATGTATAGCCGAGAAGATGGTTCACAGTAGTCCAATCCTCCCGGCGAATAGCCTCCCTAATGGTGGCTGAATGCACGCCCATCGTCTGAAGCATGTACTCGGGAATCGGCTTCACTTGCACTTGGTGGGCCTCACAATAGTCGATGATAGCTTGGTGGTTGCCGTCCTTGTGATGGCCTATCGTATGGTTAGGGCCCATCACGAGGACCTTGGCATGTAATGCGTTGAAGACATAGTCTTGCAAGAAAGCCTGATAATCGACAGCTGCCAATGCGGTGGTAAAGGACAGCACCAACACGATGTCGATGCCTCGTTTCTCCAGCAGGGCGAGGTTTTCCTCCAAGGTGTTGATGGTAAAAAACGGACGCTCGGGGTGCAAAACTCGCTGCGGGTGAGGTGCGAAAGTCACCACAACGCTGTCACCGCCGATCTCACGGGCACAGGCGCACAGCAGGTCCAAAACCTTGCAATGTCCCAAGTGGACTCCATCAAAGGAGCCTATGGTTACGGCTGACCCGCGCAATTCCGGTAATTGTTCCACGCCTCTGTACACCTGCATAACCAACTATCCTCTAAGGCAAGCACCAGCCTCGCGTTCGTAGGCGGCAATCAGTTTATTCATCACTTTGTTGATTTCCTCGTCAGTCAAGGTCTTGTCGGCATGCTGCAAGACAAAGTTGAGGGCATACGATTTCTTGTCGGCCGCCACTTTGTCGCCTTCATATACATCAAACAAAGAGATATGTTTCACCAATTTGGAACCGTACTTGTATCCAATTTTCTCCAAGGTATCGTACGTAACAGTCTTGTCAACCACCAATGCAAGATCCCTCTTCACAGCTGGATAGGTGGCAATTTTGGCGAATTCGACACCCGCGCAGGCATTTTGGACTATAGCCGGCCAATTCAGTTCTGCATAGTAAACCTGACGTTTGAGTCCAACGGCTTTCAACACGGCAGGCGATAGCAAGCCGACGGTGGCAAGGCACTCCCCTTTCATGTAATAGGACATATAGTCTGTGTACATACCTGAGGCCTCCCCCACTCTGCCCTCAAGTTGACCGGCAGGGAGATTCACCTTTGTGAAGATATTGTGGATCATATTTTTCAAATAGAACACATCCATATCAGAAGCCTTGTGGTTCCAAGAGTCCTCCCCGTCCTTACCAGTGACAAAGAGTACCAACTCTTCGCGCTCACGATAACGGGCCACGACATCATCGCCGCGTTGCGTGGCAGGATCCAACGCATAAACCTTGCCAAACTCGAACAAGCGGAGATTCATCTGCTTGTTGTTGACATTGCGCACCACATTCTCAAGACCGCCAAACAGCAAGGTCTGTCGCATCACATTCAACTCATTGCTCAACGGGTTCAGCAACTTGACCGTCTGGTCCGAAGGGATGAAGTCGTACTGCTCGGCATACTCCCCTTTTGTCAGGGAATTGTTCATCACCTCATAAAAACCGTTGTCGGCCAGATACTGCGACACCGTCATCTGCATGGCATAGGCGACATCGCTGGTGCCACCTGAAGTGAGCTTGAAATGGATAGTGTCAGGTATTTCAATATTGTTGTAGCCATAGATACGCAATACTTCCTCTATCAAATCGATAGGACGGGTAACATCCACCTTGTTGAGTGGAACAGTGACCACACAATAATCCTCGCTGAAAGCGTTAATCTGCATATTCAGGAGTTGGAGGATTTTGGTTACCTCATCTTTGGAAATATGCTTACCGGCAATCTGGTTTACTTGATCGTAATAGAGCGTGATACAAACTGGTTCTATCTTATTGGGGTAAATATCGTTAATATCAGCCAGCACGTTGGCGCCGGTGAGACTCTGAATCAGGTTGGCGGCTTTTTTCAAAGCGTAAAGCGTTATGTCGGGGTCGCATCCGCGCTCATAACGGAAGGAGGCATCTGTCTTGAGGCCATGGCGTTTGGCTGTCTTACGAATAGAGACCGGATTAAAATAGGCACTCTCCAAGAAGACCTTTGTTGTCTCCCGAGTAATACCTGAATCCAGTCCGCCATACACGCCCGCGATACACATGCCCTCTTCAGCATTACAGATCATCAAGTCTTCCTCATGCAGTTTTACCTCATTGCCGTCCAAGGTCACAAAAGGAGTCCCTGCCGGGAGGTTCTTGACAATCACCTTATTGCCCTTAATCTTGTCGGCGTCAAACGCGTGCATGGGCTGTCCCACCTCCATCATGACATATTGGGTGACGTCCACCACATTGTTTATGGGGCGTATGCCCACTGAGCGAAGTTTTGTCTGCAGCCACTCAGGAGAATCACCCACCTTCACGTTATCCATATAGAGGGAGGAATAGCGGGGGCAGGCTTTGGTATTCTCCACAACGACGTCTATGCGGTAGTTCACGTTATTGATAGGCTTCATGTCGTGGGCTGCGGGCAGGACCAAAGGGGAGCATTCCACGCCATTCTGCACCAATGCGGCATAGAGGTCGCGAGCCACGCCCACATGGGAGATGGCGTCGCATCGGTTGGGGGTCAAGCCAATTTCGAAGATGGTATCCGACTCCACATGGAAATATTGGGATGCAGGCGTGCCGGGCACGGCCTCGGGGGCAAGCACCATAATGCCGTCATGGGAGCTGCCAATGCCTATTTCATCCTCCGCACAGATCATGCCTTCGGAAGGTTCGCCACGAAGCTTTGATTTCTTGATGGTGAATGACTCTTCGCCACTATAGAGTACCGTACCGATGGTAGCCACCACCACTTTCTGACCAGCCGCCACATTGGCAGCACCACATACAATATGCAGGGGCTCCTCTTGGCCAACATTCACAGTCGTAACGTGCAGATGGTCGGAGTTGGGATGCGCCTCGCAGGTGAGCACTTCGCCAATCACCAAACCTTTCAATCCCCCACGCACCGTCTCAAAGGTTTCCATACCCTCCACTTCCAATCCGCAATTCGTCAAGTACACAGCAGTCTCTTCCGCCGACAAGTTGAATGTCAAGAGATCTTTCAGCCATTTGTAAGAAATCTTCATAATTCTATCTTTTTGTTTTATAATAATTTACACAAAAATACCCGTTTTTTTCAAACAGGCTGCAAATATATAATATATATAATAATGTTGTGAGGCAGAAATAAAGTTTTTTTTTAAGGCACGGGGTCAAAGCCACTTCCGCCCCAGGGATTACAGGACAGTATCCGCTTGAATGTCAACCACCCGCCCTTCAGAGGGCCATGCTTCTGGATAGCCTCAATGCCATAATTGGAACAAGTAGGCGTATAGCGGCATGAGCGACCTATCAGGGGCGACAATGTCCATTGGTAGAGCTTAATCAAGAAAATCATGATGGCTCCGACAAATGATGAAATCCACTTTAGCACTTTTCGCATAATTTGGCCTGTATTTTATGTTGTATGGTTTCCACTGCGTGGCACATTTCCTGATAAGTGACTGTTTCGGTTGCGACATATACCCAACACATATCCACAACATGGTCATCCTCGGAGAAGAGCATCTGTCTGTGCGTACGGTAAGCCTCTCGCATCAAACGCTTCAGCCGGTTACGGTCCACCGCCTTGCGGAATCGTTTCTTAGGCACCACGACCGCCAAACGGGAGACACGCTGCGTCATGGCTTCCCGAACCTGAAAGTAGCACTTCAACGGATAGACATACACTGAATTCCTGCCCTTCACTATCTGCTGGATCTGTAGCGAAGACTTGATGCGGGCAGCGTTTGGAAACGATGCCTTAGCGCCTGCGGGTGGCATTGTCTTTCAGATATGCATCCATAGCGTCCGTTATGGACGGATACTCAGGAGTGGGCGCCACAACCTGTGCCGTCAGCCCCTCCTCTTCCAATGCGGCCACTACGGAATGGCCCAAAGCAGCAAACACTACATCGCCTTGCTCAAAGTCAGGATAGTTCTCTTTCAAAGAGTGCACACCGTTAGGGCTGAACAACACGATCATATCGAATTTGCTGATATCCACATCTTCCTTCAGATTGGCCGTCAGCGTCTCAAATACCGCTGCCTCGTGATACTTAATCTCTTTCTCTTGCAAAAAGGCAATCAATTCCTTGTTGGCACCCGACTGGCCACATGGCACCAGCATATTCAACTCCTTGTTCCGCAACAATATCTCTTGAAAATTGTTCAGGGAAGAATCTTTCGAAAAGAATATCTTACGCTTGCGAAATTGAATATATTTCTGAAGATATACAGCCACGGCTTCGGTTGAACAAAAATACTTCATCGTCTCTGGCATCACTACACGCATCTCTTTGCATAACTCGAAAAAATTGTCGATCGTATTTTTGCTGGAAAAGATAATGGCTTGATGATCTAAAATGCTAACCTTCGTCTTTCTGAAGTCGATAGCAGAAACATGCTGTATCCGGAAGAATTTATAAAACTCCATGTTGATACTATACTTTCTCTTCAAATCACCATACGGAGATTTTTCGATATCCACAGGAGCATTTTGTGAAATCAGAATGTTTTTAATCTTCATTTTATTCTACTATAAATGACTTATTTTTAGAGTGTTGATACAAATTTCACCAGAATAAGATATGGTAAAATTTCAAGGGTGCAAAAATAGACAAAAAAATGAAACAAATTAAAATCTTTCGGATTAATTTTACACAAATTGTAAAAATATACAATTGTAAATATAAATAAAACAATAAGATAGATAGAAACAACACATTTTATTCCTGCAAAGATAAACAATAGCAGGGCCACATATAAAACGATGGCCATCACTGAAATAAATATAAACTTGTGCAGATGGATGGCATACTTTTCCTTAGAGTGGTCAAAGAGTTTGATATAGAAATTATAGAACAACATTTTGAGCAGATAAATGAGAAACAGGCCAACGGATGCCATCAGAAAGCAGCCAATGAATGAGAATCGTTCCACGAGGGATGGCGCATAGAAATCGGCAAGGGTGGTGAGCCCCAGTCCGTACGTCAGCATGTCGAAAAGCAGCAGAAAACGATAGGAGCGCTGTTCCATCATCTTGCCTTCGCGTAGAATCAGCGAGTAATGGCGGGGCACTACCAGTGCCTTCATCAACTGGGAAATCTTGCCTCGCGATGTAGCCACGATAGCTGCAAAGAGGACCAACAGAAAAAGCATAACTCCCACATTCCAATTGTTTGGCTGGAGCACAACGGCATCGTCAAATGCGGAAAATGAGAGATGATTGGGTTGGAATATTTCAGCCAGAAGTGTCACTACTTGACTAACAGCTTCTTGGTGCACAACATTTTGCCATCACATTCCACACCGTAGAAATAGATACCGGCGGTCAGGGATGAAAGGTCCAGCACACTCTTGCCGGAGGCATTGACATGAGCGGAGCACACCGTCATTCCCGTCAGATTCTTGACCACAAGGCGGGCGGTGGCATTGTCGGGCACTGGATATTCCACCGTCACCGATGTGGTAGCCGGATTGGGATAGGCGGTCAACATGTTGTTGCCGACATTGTCGCGCACACCCGTAGGGGTATAATAATTGATAACCACCGTAGCCACATCGTTGGGGTCGTCGCTATTGGTAAAGGTATAGCGCACAGCATGAGTCCCTGGCACATCATGGGTAAATGTGGAGTGAAAAACATTTTCCTCGTCTTCCAGCCCCCAGGAAACACCCGTTGCCAACATCAACTCCATTGAAGTATTGCCTGTATAACAAGTTCCACCCACACAAAAAGTGACTAAACTCGCATCCAAGCCTGTGAGTATCTCCTTTTGCACCCTGAAAAAGACATCCGTACTAGTATGGTTGGATAACTCGATATAAGTATTGGAAGACACGCCTTGTGGTGACGTAACATCTATCTGAGCGCCACTTTCCAGCACTGTATTGTTATATGTCAATGTAATAGATTGTGCACCAAGAGAATACACAACAAAACAACTCAAAATGATAAAAAATCTTTTCATAATCTGCTTCTAATATTTGAGGCTACAAAAATACAAAATTATTGATAAAAACGCCGAAAGAAATATTTTTTCAGAAGAAATCAACGAGAGGACGCAATGTTATCAAACAGTGTATCGAAGGGGGGTGCCTCAATACATAGTTCCACTTTCTTGATCGGGTGGATAAATCGCAGGCTACGGGCGTGAAGGCTGATGCTGCCGTCATCGTTGGAGCGGCGCGCCCCGTATTTCAGGTCGCCTTTGATAGGGCAGCCGATAGCCGACAACTGGGCGCGGATCTGGTGATGGCGTCCTGTATGTAACAACACTTCTATCAAGGTGTAATGTTCGCCGACCGCAAGCGTTTGGTACGACAGTTCAGCGCGCTGCCAGCCCTCCTTGGCGTTGACCGACACAATGGCCTTATTGTTACGTTCATTCTTGAGCAGGTAATGCACCAGTGTGCCCGACTCCTTGGCAGGAGCGTGTTCCACCAAGGCCCAGTACACTTTCTCAATATTCCTGTCTTTCACTATGGCATTCATGCGGGCAAGGGCCTTTGATGTTTTGGCAAAAGCCACCGCCCCGCTTACCGGCCGGTCAATGCGATGCACCAGGCCGCAGAACACATTACCGGGTTTGGCAGCACTTATTTTAATATAGGTACGAACCTTCTCCAGCAGGGGCTCGTCGCCCGTCTGGTCGCCTTGCACAATCTCCCCCGGCCGCTTGTTGACGACCAGCAAATGGTTGTCCTCGTACAGGATACGACCAAACAGGTCGGCATCAATACTGTTCTGACTCATTCGGGAAATTGTGGTTTTTCACATCATCGATATAATGCTCAATAGCGCCTACAATTTCTTCGCTCAGATTAAGGTACCGGCGGAGATAGCGGGGGGAGAACTGCTGGGTGATCCCCATCATATCATGAAACACAAGCACCTGTCCGCTGGTTGCCATGCCGGCCCCTATACCGATCGTGGGAATATGCAGTGATCCGGTCACTTTGGCGGCGAGTGTTGCCGGAATTTTTTCCAGTACCAAGGAAAAGCAGCCATGTTCTTCCAATAGTTTGGCATTCTCCATCAGCACGGCGGCCTCTTCCTCGGAAGTGGCGCGCACTGCATAGGTGCCGAATTTGTTAATAGACTGTGGGGTAAGGCCAAGATGCCCCATCACCGGGATGCCAGCACTCAAAATCCTGTCAATCGACTCTATCACTTCTGCGCCACCCTCCAACTTGATGGCGTCGGCGCCCGACTCTTTCATAATGCGAATAGCGGAGGCCAATGCCTGCTTGGAGTTACCCTGGTAGGTTCCGAAAGGCAGATCCACCACCACCAGTGCGCGGTTCACGGCACGCACCACGGAGGAAGCATGGTATATCATCTCATCCAGCGTAATCGGAAGGGTGGTCTTATAGCCAGCCATCACATTGGCCGCAGAATCGCCTACCAGAACAACGTCAATCTTAGCCATATCCAGCAAGATGGCCGTAGAGTAATCATAAGCCGTCAACATGGCAATGGGTTCATTGGCATTACGCATTTTCTGCAGCGTATTTGTGGTTATTTTCTGTACATTTTCTGTTAAATATTGAGCCATAGTTCCTTAAATTTTAAGGCGCAAAAATAATAAAATAATGTATTGGAAACGAGGAAAAATCGTATTTTTGC
>CALDIA010000076.1 GCA_937901455.1 uncultured Bacteroidales bacterium
ACCACAGGCAACCGCCTGCTGGGCACGGCGCGTTAAAAGACGGTGGAACCCGCAGCCACGCCCAAGGCGCAGGCGCAGGCCATCAAGGACAGCGGCTATTGCACGGCGACGAACTACGTGGAATCGATCATGGCGACCATCGCCGCCAACAAGCTGACAATGTACGACTGATGAAAAGCAATTTATCCATATTAGTTTTTTTGTTGAGTTTGGATTTCCTTCTCGCAGGCTGCCGCGCCAAAAAGGAACTAAAGACCTCGGAACGGCGCGAGCAGACGAGCGGGATAGGCGTGGAGCTCCGCAGAGTTGATAGCCTGTGGAGTTCCATCGCCGAACGGAAAACGGTGAGGATCGAGTTTTATCCGCAAACAGAAATACCGGCAACCCTGCAAGGAGACCAAGGACAGCAGTCCTCGACATTGCTGCCCGCCACGGGAGGTCCGCTCCGAGCCGCCCAATCCATGGCCATGCCCGCCGACTCGCTTGGCCCCGCCTTTACGGGCGGATGGGTCGGCGGCATGGGGGCGGTGAAGTCGATAGAGATCACGACGGAGAGCGGCGCTTCGACAGGCGCGGTGGCCGCCGTGGACTCCACCTTGCGTGCCGAAAACCATAGCACTGCGGTCGTGGAAACCGAAAAAGCGTCGGAGGCGCGGCACGACAACGCCACGGTGGGAATCGTGTGCGTTGTCGGGCTTGCGGCCTTGTGGATGCTCATGTTAGCAATGGTAAGGAGGAGACTATGATACACAGCACATTGATAGGACGCGACGTGGTGACGGTGAGGGCCACGGAGAGCCAAGGGAAGGTGACGGGCATCGACCTGATGGTGATGCCGCTGCCGATGTGGCGCAAACGGTTTGGCCAACTGCCAACCGAACAACCGACAACTATAAACTGACAACTGATGAAACGATATTTCAACCCAGAGAACGAGCGCATACAGTATGTTGTGTGCGAGACACTGAACGGCCACGTGCCCACGATGCTGAACATCGTGACGGGCCAGAAGTTGGCCATCACCCCGCAGACGGCGGCGCATTACGAGATTGCGCTGCCCGACTATCCGTTAGCGCAGTCGTGCGCCCTATCGACGGCGGAACGATACATGGAGCGGCTTGCGGCGTTGAACGGCCTTATTGAAATCGAGTAGTTTCGTTTCATTGATTTTTTCATTGTTTTTTTCCTCCGTGTCGCCAAAGGCGCGGAGGTTTTTTCGCAAAAAACACGGAAAAATGTTTCCTTGCAAGGAACTTTTTGTATTTTTGCGGCGTGAAAGAAACATGATTGGCATGGAAGCCATGATAAAGTATCGCACACACGAGGAAATGCTTGAGAAGCACATCGGAAAGAAAGGCACCCCAGAAAGGGACGAGTACGACGAGGAAGTAAGGAGAGGCGTTGAGAAGTACCGCATCGGGGAAGCCATCAAGGTGACCAGGAAGCGCCAAGGGCTGACCCAAGAGGAACTGGGCGAGCGCATGGGGGTGCAGCGGGCCCAGGTCTCGAAGATGGAAAACGGGAAGGACATCGCCTACAGCACCATCATGCGGGCGTTCCGCGCATTGGGCTCGGACACCGCCTTCATCGACCTTGACAAATTGGGCCGCGTGGCGCTTTGGTAGAATCCAATCCATTGCCAGACTTTTATCCCATCATTTTCGTGACCTCACGGAATTGGTGGGATTTTTCTTATGTTACTTTCAGCCCGAAAAGTAACATAACCGCACGCTTCATGTTACTTTCCGGGCGGGAAAAACCCGAAAGGGCGCAAAAAAAGCGAAAAAAAACGAAAATTCTTGCGTTTTTCGCTTGACATTCGTAAAAAAGCCGTATATTTGCAGCGTCAAAATCAATCAGTGGTACGAACCGCTGACCCCGAAGGCCGGCTTTTTTTGTACCGTAACCCTACTGAAACAACAGAGTTATAACAGACTCGGACGAGTGCGGTAGCAGTAATGCCCGCAAAGGTCTCACTGATTGAACCTTGACAACTCGCATCCGGGTCTTTTGTTTAATGTCTAAATCAATCAGAAAAATGGACAAACAGAGACAGACAGCCGGAGAGACGGCGAAATGGAAGCCCCAGATGGAAGGGGCTACAATGGTAATCTTCCGCGATTGCCACGCACGCCACAACATCACCCACAGCAACCTTCAGGAAGAGGACTACGACTGGATCACGCGGCACTGCCGCAAAAACGGATGGCTCTTCACCATCAGGAAAGGAGGCGAGGCATGAGCAAGCTGATGACCGACTCGAAGACGCTGACCGACCTGTTGTTGGCCGGCACGACTGCCGACGACAACCTGCTGCAAGGCCACATCGACGCACTGAAGCAATGCGCCTTCGACTGCATGGCGAAGGGGAAAGTCACATTCTTATCCCACCACTCGCCCGCGGCATAGGCCGCCTGCTCCTCCACCGTATCACCGGGGGCGTCCGCGCGGGAGACGGTATGAGTCACGCCGTTGCCCTGATATGTCACCGTCTCGTTTTCCAGAAGCGCCTCATACACGGAGGCATACAGCGTCTCCCAGTAGGCGTAGCCGAGGTAGATGTCCTCCTCGTAATCGGTGCCGTAATAGCCGTTCTGGTTGTGGGTGCCGTAGGTGATCGGCGTGTCGCCCCGCTCCAGATAGTCGTCGTAGTTGCCGTTTCCGGTGTAGGCCGTCATGCCCACGCCGTATACGCC
>CALDIA010000077.1 GCA_937901455.1 uncultured Bacteroidales bacterium
GGACCTCGCATGGTCTGGAGGTATGGCGCGAAAATGGTAAAAATAGAGGTCACCTTCATATTTTTGCATCTGGAAAAAAATAAAGGAAAATAAAGAAGAATAAAAGAGAATAAAGAAGAATAAAACAAAGTAAATGAGAAAGAAAGAGGATTTTCATGAAGGTGTTCAGGAACTGTTTCAGCCTACATTCGGTAACCGTCCGATGCAGTATATCGGTCGCGATGGCGTGATTGAACAGTTTATGGCGGGACTGAAGGATCCTGTCGGGTCGCGCAACCGCTGCACGTTGTTTCTCGGCCAACGAGGCATGGGCAAGACCGCACTGTTGCTTGAACTCAATGACCGTGCGCAGAAAGAAGGGTACATTGTTGCCCGCGTGACGGCTCACGAGGGAATGCCGAAAGCCATCATCGAGCAGTTACAACTGAATGGCTCGAAATACTTCGATGACGAAAAAAGGAAGTTGTCGGGTGTGACCGCCGGTGTGCTCGGGTTTTCATTTGGTCTGACTTTTTCGGAAGCAGCAGAACGGCAATACGGATTTCGCTCGAAAATGTCACTGCTATGCGACAAGTTGGCAGAAAAGGGTAAGGGTGCTCTCATCCTCATAGACGAAGTGCGTACCTCGGAGGCCATGCGCGAGGTGGCTGCCGCTTATCAGGAACTGGTTGGCGACCAGAAGAACGTTGCGATAGCAATGGCGGGACTGCCATATTCCGTTTCCAATTTACTTAACGACAGCGTACTCACCTTTCTGAACCGTGCCGTCAAAGTGGAATTGGGGCTGTTATCGACCAACTTGATCAGAGCCCATTATGAGCGTGCCTTCAAATCAATCAAGATAGAGGTCTCGGACGAAATACTCGACCGCGCAGCAATTTCAACCCGAGGATTCCCTTACCTCATGCAACTGATTGGCTACTATATGATTCAATACACCCCAAAAGATGGCGTTGTTACTGACGAAATTATGGACAAGGCGGAGAAGGCTGCCTTGGCTGATATGGATGACAACGTCTTCAAGCCGATACTGAATCCGCTGTCAGACAATGACAAAATATTCCTTAAGGCTCTTGCCCGTTGCGGTGAGCCGGCAACCACCTCCAAACTTCAAGACAAGCTTGGACGGAAAGGTCCGGCCATACAACCGTATCGCAAGCGTCTCATCGAGGCGGGAGTTATCGAATCCCCCCGTCGTGGAGAGTTGGTGTTTGCAGTACCCTATCTGTCGGAGTATTTGCAGAACATGGATTGAACAAAGCCTTTTACTGCGGAATGAAATTCAACGATGACATATCCACATCAGGGCCGGTTGCGCCGCAGGACGTGAACTTTTCCAACCAGTTCACCGACTATAAGGAATTGCCTTCAAACGGCTACTCCCGCCTTTTCCGTGCCCAACGCTACGGACAGTGGTACATGCTGAAAGGCCTCAAACCCGAATACGCCGACGACCCGCAATACTCGGCCATGCTTTCCAAGGAATTCTCGCTGACGGTTGAACTAAACCATCCCAGCATCGTTCGCGCCCTCAGCTACGAACAGGATGCCGTGGCCGGCGACTGCATCGTGATGGAATACGTGGACGGATGCACGTTGGACGAGTTCCTAAGGATGAATCCATCGGAAACTACACGGCGACAAATCGTGCAGGAACTGCTTGAGGCAATGGCCTATTACCACCGGAAACAAGTCGTGCACCAGGATCTGAAACCCTCCAACATCCTGATCACCCACGATGGAAACCATGTGAGAATCATCGACTTCGGTTTTGCCGACAGCCGCTCGTTCACCATTCTCAAGGAACCTGCCTACACCCAATCGTACGCCGCCCCGGAACAGTTAGGCGACGGCGAGATTGATAACCGTACGGATATATACGCTTTCGGACTGATTTTAAAGCAACTGTTTCCGACACACTACCGCAGTGTGGTGCGAAAATGTCTCCAACCTCAGAAACAGAACCGGTACGCCTCGGTGGAAAGTGTCTTAAAAGCATTGGACGCGGCAGACCATGCCAAACTATGGAAGCCCGTTGTAGTTGTGGGTGTCTCTCTCGTGGCTATAGCATTGGCATTACTCTTTACGTTTCCATCACGTATCAACAAGCGACCAGATCCAGCCTATCTGCCTACAATTGACAACGCTTCCGATGCGGGATTGCTAAAAGGCGTGTTTTCGGTATCATCGCATAAGAAAGTGCGCTTTTCACAAGGGAACCTCCAATATTCTAACAAGGGCGAGCATGCAACTGCCGATGGTACGATAGTTCCGGGAACATGGCGATTCGCCGAGAACCAATATGACATCATCGGCAAAAACAACACCAATGCTTCTGCCACTTACACGGGCTGGATTGATCTTTTTGGCTGGGGTACGAGCGGATGGAACAGCGGTGCAGTATGCTACGAACCCTGGTCGTCATCATTGGGCAACAACGATTATTATCCAGGAGGCCATTTTGAAAACAACTTGACCGGATCGTTCGCTTTTGCCGACTGGGGCGTTTATAATGCCATCAGCAACGGGGGAAACCGACCGGAGATGTGGCGGGTTCTGACAGATGCTGAATGGGGTTTCTTGTTAGAATCTCGGGAAGCCTCTACCATTAATGGTGTTTCTAACGCCAGATATGCACTGGCCACCGTCAATGGCGTGGGCGGGCTGATGCTTTTCCCAGATAAGTACTCTCATCCAAAGTCACTACCAGATCTCCTTGAAATAAACACAGACAGTATTGACTATACCAGCAACACGTATTCCACCGAACAATGGAGTTTGATGGAATCTGCCGGTGTGGTGTTTCTCCCAGCCGCATGCCTCCGCTACGGTCTTAGAATGGTTGATGCCAATACGGGACATTATTACTCTTCAACTTCATATAGCAGCAGCCAAGTGTACGGCACTCACTTTGTATGCCACCCACCATCACAGCCCGTGCCATCCGCCGTAATTGCCCATTTCGAAGGTTGGCGACTATACGGGTGCAGCGTGCGACTGGTGAGGGAAGTCGATTAGAACCGAAAAAGAATCCGTTTGGCATATCCGAATGTTTGTTATCTTTGCGCCGGCAATTTGAAAGAGCATGTCCATTAACCCGCAACATATCACCCTGCTGCGCCAACTCATAGAGGAGTCGGCGGACCACCGTGTTGAAACTTCCAACGACTTCATCTTCCTGTCGGGGGAGATTCGCGGACGGCTGAACGAGAACCTCAGCGCTTCCACCCTGAAGCGGCTCTGGGGCTATGTCGATGGGTACGCCTCCGTGCGTCCCAGCACCCTCAACATCCTCGCCCGCTTCACAGGTTTCCCCGACTGGGAGACCTTCGTGTCGGACTACTGCGAGGTGGACGGTGTGCAGTCGTCGCACCGCGTGACGGGCGAAACCGTCTATACCGCCGACCTTCGGGAAGGGGATTGCTTGGAAGTGGAGTGGAATCCCAACCGCCGCTGCATATTTCGCCACCTCGGGAATTGTGATTTTGAAGTCACAGAATCACGGAATGCGAAGCTGAAGGCGGGGATGAAGTTCTCATGCGACCGCTTCACCCTGCACCAGCCGCTGTTCATCCATGTTTATAATCCGAACGGTGAAACCGACCTGTTCGTCATGGGCAACAAGGGCGGGCTGACGAAAGTGACAAAGCTGTAGTTTATTTTGCTATCTTTGCGCTCCCAAACTTCACTCCTGAAATCATAACGAATGTACGCCAAAACCAATACCGACAACGCCGCCCTCATCTACGGTATGCGCCCCATCTTTGAGGCCATCGAAAGCGGTAAGACCATCGACAAAGTGCTTTTCCAGAAGGGCTTGCAGGGCGAGCTCTTCAAGCAGCTCTTCTATGAGGTGCGCCAGCACAAGATCCCATTCCAATACGTGCCGTTGGAGAAACTGAACCGCCTCACGCGCAACAACCACCAGGGGGTGGTGGCGTTCCTCTCCGCCATCGAGTACTGTAGCATCTTCGATATAGTGCCCACCATTTTTGAAGAGGGCAGGGCACCGTTTTTGCTGCTTTTGGACAAGATTACCGATGTGCGCAATGTGGGGGCCATCGCGCGCTCGGCGGAGTGCGCCGGCGTGGATGCCATCATCCTGCCACTCAACGGCGGCGCGCAACTCAACGAGGATGCCGTCAAAAGCTCCGCCGGCGCCCTGAACAAGATTCCCGTATGCCGCCATTCCAACCTCGTGGAGGTGATTCAATTTCTCAAAGACTCCGGCATCGAGGTGGTGGGCGTGACCGAGAAGGCCAACCACGCCCTCTACAACAAGGACCTCACCGGGCCGCTCTGCCTCATTATGGGCAACGAGTACGAGGGCATCGCCTGGGACTACCTGCGCCATTGCGATGACACCATCACCATCCCGATGGTGGGCACCATCCGCTCGCTCAACGTCTCCGTGGCCACCGGCATTGCTCTTTTCGAAGTCGTTAAACAGCGCAATCCCGTGAAAGAATGAAGAAGATTGGCATCCTTTCCGACACGCACGGCTATCTGCACCCCGACGCTTTCGAGTTTTTCAAGGAGTGCGACGAGATTTGGCACGCGGGCGACATCATGGACGATTTCATCCTCGACGAGCTGGCCGCCATCGCGCCCACCGTGCGCGCCGTCTATGGCAACTGCGACGACTGGGACATCCGCCGCGAGATTCCGGAGAACCAAGTCTTTCAGTGCGAAAAGCACACCGTGGCCATCCGCCATATCGTGGGCTATCCGGGCAAGTACGATCCGCGAGCGATGGAACTGATTCATGAGACCAAACCATCCATCCTCGTGGCCGGCCACTCCCATATCCTGAAGGTGATGTTCGACAAGAAGAACAACCTACTCTTCATCAACCCCGGGGCCGCCGGCCGCTATGGCTTCCATACCCGCCTCACAATGCTGCGCCTCAAGATTGACGGCGAACGAATCTTCGACCTCGAAATCTTTGATGAACCCAAACTGCAACCCGTGAAATGATGAGCGAGGAAAAACCGATAATCACCATTCTTGGCCCTACCGCAACGGGTAAGACCCACATCGCGGTGCGCTTGGCCGCCGAATTGGATGGCGAGATTGTGAGCGCCGACTCGCGCCAGGTGTATCGCCGCATGGACATCGGCACGGGAAAGGACATTTCCGAATACCAGTACAACGGGCAGCCGGTTCCGTACCATCTCGTTGACATTGAGGATCCGGGTGTGAAGTATAACGTCTATCGTTACCAGCAGGAGGCGTTCAAGGCAATGCGCGACATCCAGAGCCGGGGCAGGCAGGTGGTGATATGCGGCGGCAGCGGCCTCTACATCGAGGCCGTGCTGTCGGGATACCGTTTCAAATGGCGGGAAGACGACCAGATTTTCTCCGACCCTGTTCCGTCGGTAATCTTTGGGCTGCGGGGCAACCGCGACCTTATCCGTACTCGGATTACCCAGCGGCTCAAAGCCCGCCTGGAGGAGGGTATGGTTGAGGAGGTGCGGGCACTCTTGGACGAGGGCGTACCCTCCGACATTCTCATCCGCTACGGGTTGGAGTACAAGTATGTGACGCTCTACCTGTTGGGCGAAATCAGCTATGAGGAGATGTTTGCCTCTCTCAACACGGCCATCCACCAGTTCTCGAAGCGCCAGATGACCTGGTTTCGCCGCATGGAGCGGTTGAGCTTCGACATCCACTGGATTGACGTGGCACTGTCGGAAGACGACAAGATGGCGGAGATTTACCAAGTACTGGGCAAATGAAGCAGGCTGTTCTTCAAGTACCCTTCCTCGTACCCATAAGGCTCATCTTGTCGTAGATCAGGCACAACTTATTCCTCCAGAAGAATTTATTTATTCATCAGCCGGCTATCGCCCCAGTTATACTGCGGATAAGCATTTTTAAGGTCATTGGCAGAACCCTCCACTCCACTGCCACCACTGGTAGCGAACACATTAAGCACCTTGCCGCTCAGGTCGTGCGCTTCGATGAAGGTGTTGACGATGGTGGGGGCGGTGTACCACCACACAGGAAAGCCAATCCATACGGTGTCGTAGTCGGCAATGTTCTCGCATCTGCCCTGAATGGCAGGACGCGAGCTCTTATCTTTCATCTCCAATGTGGAACGGGATTGCTTGTCGCGCCAGTCAAGATCGGCGGCAGTGTACGGCACCTCCGGGGTGATTTCGTAAAGATCGGCATTGAACTCTTGGGCGAGCCTCTGCGCGGCATCCTTGGTTGTACCAGTTGCTGAAAAGTAAACAATTAAGGTCTTTTTCATCTCTTTCTGCTTAGTTTGTGAATTATTTTGATGGTCAGTCCCTTGGGACGACTGCGCGCATGCACTGAGCATCAGGCAGCATGCGACAATAATAAAGGTGATATTTTTCATAATGGATTATTTGCAAAAAAACATATTTAAGAACATTTCCGAACAATGCTCGCAACCCAACTGCCAAGGAACCGAAAACCCGCAACAGCAACTGCTATCAAGATCAACTACCAAACGCGCTCAGGATGATTGGCTAACACCGCCGTCATAGCCTTTACGCCTGTCATGAAGATTTTAATGCATAGACCAAGCCTGTACAAAACCTGTATCAATAGCAAGTGCTCCCCATTGGCGTGTAGTACCCTGCCCGTTTTCATAATGGGTTGAAGACCGAATATTCTATTTCAGCATTGCCTCAATATCCGATTCCATCTCCTCTGGTTTTGCCACAGGTGGAAAACGCTTGATCACACTACCGTCTCTTGAGACAAGAAACTTGGTGAAATTCCAGCGTATGCCACCTTCCTCGCGACCTTCAGACTTGCTCAGGCCATCCACGAGCGCCATCGTGGCCTTATCCTTTAACCCTTTCACCTCCTCGGTAGGGACTTGCTGCGTCAGAAATTGGAAAATGGGGTGGGCGTTCTCACCGAAAACGTCAATCTTCTTCATCAACGGGAAGGTGACACCATGGTTGAGACGACAGAACTCCGCAATCTCCGCATCGGAACCAGGTTCCTGATGCTTAAACTGGTCACATGGGAAACCGAGAATCACCAAACCTTGGTCTTTATACTTCTTGTACAGAGCCTCCAAACCATCGTATTGAGGGGTAAAACCGCACTTGGAAGCGGTATTGACAATCATGAGGACTCTGCCGCGATATTGCGCCATATCCACCTCTTCGCCCTTGTTGCTCAGGGCCTTGAAATCATAAATCGTAGTCATTGTTTTGAATTTTTAAGTGATACTTGTTTGTTTATTCGATTTTGGGGGGGGCTGTTGGCTTTTGGCCAGCTTGCCAACCAAAGTCATCAGCATGAATGTTCGTTTATATTATTTCTTTTCAATCCCTCTATGAGCTTGTCGATGGCAGGCACCATCGCTGCCAACTCCTCCACGGAACCCATTTTCTCCATGATGCTCTCACTCAGACACTCGGGAATGTGCTTGGACTGCTCGCGCAGGACAATCCCTTTCTTGGTCAGCGAGACTATGCGCTGGCGCGTATCCGTCTTACCCTTTGTACGCTTGAGCAGCCCCGCCTTTTCCATACGTTGTAGTAGCGGCGTGACAGTGTTCGTGTCAAGCATTAACCGCTTGGCAATCTCGCACACGGACTGCCTGTCCCGCTCCCACAGCACGAGCAGCACGAGATACTGCGGGTAGGTAATACCGAGCGGGTCAAGGTATGGGCGATAGACACTTATGGTCAGCCGCGACGCCGTATAGAGTCGAAAACATAACTGATTATCTAATTTAAGTTGCTCATATTCCATCATCTGCATATTTATATCGTTCACGATGCAAAAATACAAAAATAAATATATCGTGGGCAATATTTTAAAAAAAAATGCAAGATTCTCAAATTCATTGCGTTATCTTCATTCAAAATGCTCAGATATTGGCCTCTCCCATCTGCTCGTTGAACTTTGATTCCAGAAAGAGGTGGCCGTTTCATCTGCTGTTCCATAAAAGATAGAAAAGCAGGAAACGGCCGTAGAGTCTCGTCACCGGCTGACTGAAAGATTTACAATTTTTATCTTCTCGATGCATACTATATTATTAGTTTTTATTTCAAATATTTCTGTATAAGAATATTAGCTTATTAAAACAAAAGCAAACAACATAGATGTCATGTGGATTACTGAGCAAATGCATCCTGAAACACGACGTACGGTGCCGCAAATCTATATGGACGATGACATTGCCTTCCTGGGATGGGTCAGGTTTGGACAGACCGCCACGAGGTAACGGTCGCCCGAAGCGCTGATCATCTGCAAGATGGAGCCCAAGCTGTTCAACGTGTCAAAGGCCTGACACAGGAAAAATCCCTATTTTTGGGGATTTCCGAAGGTGAGGAAAGTTGTATTTTTGCTGCTGGATGAAAAAACAAATGAAAAGAAACATAGTGGGTTATGTATTCGGCATCATTTTGGTATTATTATTGCCATCGTATGCCGTTGCACAGAAAAAGCAGCTCTTCGACGGGGGAATGATGGTGCATACCGGTTATTTGCACGGGAATCTCAGCACATTGAATTACAAAGCCAAAGGTGCATCGTTCGGGCTTGGCGGCGTGCTTCGTTTCCATCTCGGCAAGCACTTCCGACTTGGTGGCGAGGGCTATGTCTCCACCCTGCACCAGATGCACAACGGCAGTCACATCCGGACGGGCTGGGGAGGATTTCTTGCCGACTTTCACTATCGTTTCAATCGTTGGAACCCCTTTGCCGGTGTTTCTGTCGGCGGTGGGAAGACCAGTACGTTGCTGCTTTTCGAAGGATCGACAGACGATTGGGAGGTAGAGACCAATGCTGTGATACATAGGAAAGGTTTCAGTTATGTCAACCCCAATATAGGAGTGGAGTTTGCGCTTACCGAGGCTGTTCACATTACTTTCAAGGTTGACCGGATCATCCCTTTGACGCAAGCGGAGATGCCCAACGGAGTGCGATTCTACTTCGGGGTGGTGTTTGCGCACTGACAGCGGGTACCATCACGCCAACCGCTCCAGCAACTTGACCTACATCTGCCAGATGTCGTGGATAGTCGAAAGTCCCGTCATCACCTGTAAAAATCTCGATTTCGTCCGATGATGCGATTGAGGCATTGGCTTCACCAGTCAGGATAGCCGCAACGGAATGTCCGCCCAAGATTCCTGCTTTTTTTTTCGTTCATAAATAATATAATCTCTTAAAACCTTATACTTATGAAATTCAGAATAACATTTTTTATGATGCTATTGCTGTGGGGCAATGTTATCTTTGCGCAACAACTCACCCCGAAACAACAGCAGAAAGTTGCTGAACGCGTCAACCTGAAACTATTTGTGGGGGAGACCCTGTGCGACAAGTCATACGTCTTGAATGCGGACTGGTTAGAGTATCAGTGGTGGCTGGAGCAGACTTATGGACAGGACTCAGAACAGTACAAAGCCGCCCTTCCTGACGCGGCGGCAGCGCGCACATTAATGCCAGATTCCATTGCGGGTGTGTACGCCACGCATCCACAATACCGTCGCCAGCCGGTTCTGGGCGTATCGCCTGAGCAAGCTGCCACATACTGCCGTTGGCGCAGCGACCGCGTGGCCGAAGCGATGCTGATACAGCAATTGAAAGTGCGCACGTTCAAGTTTGCAACAGACACGCCGTTCTTTACGTTGGATGACTACATTGCGCCAGAAGGCTTCAAATTTCTCCGTTTTTTCGTCCCCACCGGGATGGACACGCGTTACGGCTTTTACTGTTTTGCCATGTGGAGGTAAGAACGTTATCTATTCCTTCTCTGGTGCCTGCTCGCGAACATTGGCTCGCAAGCTACTGTTAATCTGATTCTTCAAATTCATTACATTCTGCTCTACAACATTCTGTTTCTCCGGACGGAAAAGGGTGGCGTATTTGGCCTTCGTCAGCTTAAACTTCCGCTTGTCCGTACCAATCACATCCAATCCTAAACGAATGGGATTGACCAGCGAGAGGTTATAGTTATACGTCATATCCAAATTGTGCCGGCCGGAAACAATGGCTTTATAACGGTCAATGGCTATCAGGAAAGGATAGACATCCACCTCATTCTTGTAAATGGTAGCTTCTGCCGACAAACTATCTATCTTGTTGGTAGTGCCTTTCTTGAACATCAACATTTTGGAAATTTTGCGATAGGTGTCATTATCCAGCACCACCAAATCGTGACCATTAATGGCAGCAGCGCCACGCAAAGTGGAAAACTTCACGTCATAGTTGGATTTCAGATACGTCTCTATCGCGAAATGGAACTCCGCATTGCCGGCAAAGGATTTCAGCATAGGCAAAACGGTATCCACCTCAGGAATCATGTCTATCAACTCAGCAATTTTGATGTCCAGTAGGTGGAAGTCCAAACCTAAGAAGAGATGATTTCTCCTAGGGGTCTTGTATAAGGCGGTCAGCTGCATACGGGCAGCATCGGAGGTGAAGCCCATCTGGTCGAGCACGAGCACGCCATCGTTGACAACCACTTTACCAGCCAATTTCCGGATATCCACATCTTCATAATGCACTTTGTCAGCTTGCGTATTAATCGTAACATTGATACCAAAGGGCACAATAAAAGGATCATCCTCCTTGGAATCCGTCTCATGCCGCAACAGGGAGTCGGGAGCTTTGAACCCGTCGGAAACAGCCAGAATCTCGTTCAGATCCATATACGAAGAGGTTAGGTTCAGTTCGCCTCGCAAAAGCCCCTTGTCTTCATAAAACTTATCAATATCATACAGGTTTCCCGTTAATGAGAAAGTGGAGTTCCCCAGTTTGATTTTACTATTACGGAAATGGCAACGATGCATAGTATAGTCTATGTCAAGATCAGGAATGGTCAGTGGCACCGTAAGTTCCGGCATCTGCACATCTCCGTTCTGCAATTGCACCCGCATGGTGGGGTTCCACTGCATCAGCGTATTTACGCCATTGCGATCAATACGCGCAGTACCATCCAGCGCCAGCGATGGGGTGGTAACCTTCAGGTCGCCCACCTTCGCATCCAAAGCACATTTCTGCAACTGCAAAGCCAGATGGTCCGTCTCTTTTATGGAAAAAGTCCCCTTGGGATTATCTATCTTCGCATCAATGGAATCCGTTTCAAAGGTCACTTCCTTTCCCACAAAGGAGGTCCCAAGCTTCATAGGCTCACTGTCGTCAAAGAGATTATTTAAGAAGACATCAATCGCTCCATCCGTAAGATTTGCTTTGAAAAAGTCGATACTTTCACAATAGAGGTGCGGGGACTGGACACCCACCTTGATCCATTCGTCAATTTTATAAGGTTTCTCCTTGACGGGGAAGTTCACAGTTAGATCCATTTCTTTGGACTTAACACGCAGAGAATCTTCATAGAGCAGATCGAAATTTGTAATATGGAAATCTCCGGAGGCCGTCATCTTGTCAATCTGCATCTTCTTAATCTGCTCATAGTCAAATTCAGCCTTGACAGAAGACTTGGCTATGCCCTTGCATGGGATGATGGATTCTGGCAGCAGGTCCTGAAAATCCTCCAACCGGATTGTCCCATTGAGCGATAAATTGCAGAGCATCTTACCCAGCAGATCTCGAACCGTGCCGTTCACCACCACATGATTGTCGCGCACATTGCCTTCTACAGAACGAATCTTCAAATCAGTCTGATGATCCAAATCGAGATTTAAATCCGCCTCTCCGTTGATGTGCTGAATATCAAAAGGCATGCCTCCCATGCCGAAATTTGCGTCCTTCAAGGATACATTACTCGTAATCAAGGGCATAGAATTATCACCATAGGTGCCTTTTACGGTTCCGCCAAGCGTAACGAGTCCATCCAATTGCATACTGTCGGGGAGAGCTTGGGCGATGGTGTTGGGAAGTTCCTGCAAGAATTCTGCAATGGGCCACGCACCCGTATTGTAGGAAAGATCCATCTGGATATCACCATTCGCGGTGTCGCGCTGTATGTCGCCTGACAACTCCATACGATACTGGTCGTACAGCAACTCCATGGATTCTATCAGAATTTTTTGCAACGACAGCGAACCATCGAATTCTGTATTTATCCGCACATCCTCATGGTCGATGAAGTTGTTCGTGTCTTTCTGCACATACAGGCCTTTTGCCTGTACTTTCAAGGCGCCCTTCACATCATCCATGTCGGCAACTTTTCCATCAAAGTTTATGGTGAGATTGTCAGTTTGGGCCGTGAAGGCACTGCTATCTATGGTCTGATAGGTAAGGGCAGCGGTTTTAAAAGCCAACACTCCTTCTGCATCATTTCCCTGGTATTGTCCCTTTACCGTGGCATTCAAGTCGCGAACCGCCGCACGCATCTGGGAGGAGAGATTCAAATAGTCGGCATTCACATTCTCCAAAGATATGTTGTCCAGATCAAAAGCATAGGAATTGTCGGTATCATCCCCACCTTGTAGATTCAACACATCATAGTTTTGTTTTCCGGAAAGACTGTTAAAGAGATGCAGGTCTCCATTCTGTAAAAGAAACTTGGAGACAACAATTTGCTGGTTTTTCAGCAATTCCTTGATATCGAGGGTGGCAAGACAGTGTTTGACGGAGAGCAGTGTGTCGGTAGGCGCGCCCACCACAGGATTGATTAAGACCACATCCTCAATATTCACGCTCAGTTGCGGGAAGGTTTTGAAGATGGTAAGGCCTGTATTGCCAATGTGATAGTCACAAAGGATATAGTCTTTGGCCACTTTGTTGACGATTTTAGACAACTGTTTGGGCGAGAGTATGACAGCTATAGCAATCCCTACCGCCATAATGGTCACCGCCAAAAGGGATGTCAACGAAATGAGTGTTATTTTAACTGGCTTTTTCATCGGATATTTCCTTTATGGAAGACGTAAGAGGTCCCATAATAGTCGTGATATGCGAGGGTAGAAGCATCCAAAGTGGTGACGGTATAACTTTTGGGCACAATACCGCCCATCTCCATCTGATGATTTTGGGTGAGCGTCTTGCCATTAAGTGACCAAGTAAAGGGTTGGGCCTCCTCCTCCGTCACGTCATCGGCAGTGTCCCAAGTATAACCCGTGCCATCGATGTTGTAATACTCATGCAATGTTTCCGACTGCCAATAGCCTATGAGCAGCGATTCGTCAAACGCCGGTTTTGTAGGAGTGCTTCCTCCGCCATCGCAACTGACTGCCAACAAGGCACAGCAAATCATCAAAAAGCCATAAATACATTTCCTTTTCATACGATCAGACAATATTGACTTCCGGTTGTAAAGTTATATGAAATATGTTATAAACGTCACGAATTACATTTTCGTATAGTTGGACAATCTCTTCCGGTCGGGCGTTCCCGTAATTAACCACTACTAACGCCTGTTTGGGATAAATGCCCGCATCGCCGCAACGATAGCCCTTCCAGCCAGCCTTCTCAATGAGTTGACCGGCAGCCAGCTTCACTCCGTTAGAAGCAGGATAAGAAACCAGATCGGGAAAGTGTTGCTGTAAAAGGGCAAATTCAGACATCGGCACGATGGGGTTCTTGAAGAAACTTCCGGCACAGCCCACCTCTTGTATGTTGGGTAATTTATGTTCACGGATGAACCGTACGCAACGGACTATATTGTCTATAGACGGCGTAAGCCCGCTATTGGACAATTCATCCGTCAACCCCTTGTAAGTCATCGTATAATGCGCTTCTTTGGAGAGTTTAAATGTGACGTGTGTTATGAAGCAGTATCCTTTTAGCTTGGTCTTGAAAATGGATGTGCGATAGCCAAAGTCGCACTCATCATGATGAAGAAGAAACGGCTCCTTGTTAGGAAGCAGAAATCCTTCCACAGCAGTGATGCTGTCTTTAACCTCCACTCCGTACGCACCGATATTTTGCACGGGTGCGCTGCCAACCAAGCCTGGAATGCCAGTCAAATTCTCCAAGCCATAATATTGTTTTTCAGCACAATAGTCTATAAGCATTTCCCACTCTACGCCAGCAGCCACCTTTAGGCTTACCGACAAATCATCTTCGGCCACAGTCGTTATCCCTTGAAAAACCGGATGCAGAATGGTACCTTCATAATTGCGGGTAAAAAGGGTGTTACTCCCCATGCCAAGCACGTAAAAGGGGGCTTCAATGTCTTCTTCAGGCAATTGCAGCACATCTTCCGGCCGTTCAATCTCGACAAACCGCCTGCAAGACACATCCATCCGAAATGTGTTATGCGTAAGCAACGAATATGGCTCCAAAATCTTCATATTATCACCTCACCACTAAAACATATAACCCATCTTGACATAGATATTGGCCAGCCCGTCGTTGTCACGTTTATTGAATGGACCAGCCCAATCCACCGAGAGTACAAAGTTGTCATTCATCATGAATTTAAGTCCCAGGCCGCCCGAGATGTGGGGACGATAAACTTGTGCATCATCCCCGAAAACGATGTAGTGGTCCAACTCATTCAAATTAAAGGTCGGGTCGTTCTGTTGGATATTGTTGATGACCGTTCTTTTGTCGAGACGATAGGATTGCAGCACCATACCGGCATCCACAAAGGGGTTGAGTCCGATGGCAAAGCGTTCTTTTTTGACATGAAATTGTGCTACAATGAAGCGGAATTCCACGTTGGCAAAAGCATAGCCTGGGGCGGTGATGCGGTTACGGAGCACGCCGCGCACCGTGTTACCGCCACCCAACCCTTCGTACAAAACCCTTTGAATAAACAAGTTGTTGTAATAATTGTTAAGATAGAACGGGGAGGTGCCAGCCACTGTCATCTGTGCGCCAAGCCGGTAGGCGAAAACAATACGATCTTTATAAACAGGCACAAAATGGCGGAAACTGGCATTGAACATCAGGTTGTTGTAGGCCTTATCCTGTCCGAAGGCAGCGTTATAGGTCCAAAAGAACTCGGCATTCATGCCCTTGTGAGTGTTCTGCTGACGGTCGCGATTGTCGAAGGTGATGCCCCCGCGCAGATAAGGATGCCACCCACCATTCGCCTCCGCTTCCGACAATATTCCCCACTTGACATATTTCTCATATAGCCCATCCATGTAAGGAAGCATGTTTTCAGGCTTCTTATTGCGGTTAATCATATCCAAATTCACACTGCCAATCTGATAACCCAACATGCCAATGCCAGCATTCCAGTACCAGTTGTTTCCGATATGTCCATCCATATCCACCGCCACACGCAACAAGTCACGCTGCGACTTATAGAAAGCCCTTGACAAATAACCATCGTATTTCTTTTTGCACCACTCGGCATTGTAAACCGTCTGATAGCCATTAAATCCGTAAAAATCGCACAATGCATCTGGCAGATAGGACAAGTCTATTTTGAGACGATGGTTAGGAATCAGGTACTTGGAATCATAGGCGAAGCGAAAAAGCCCTGAACGCTTTGTGGTATAGGCTGCCTCCACATAAAAAGAGTGAAAATACTCCGGATAGATGGAGCCGTCGCCAAAATTATATACATTGGCCAATACGCCATATTGAAAACCTTTGTCTGCATCGTATGCCACACTGGGCAAAATGCCAAATGTCCAGCCCTTACGAATTTCAGGTTTCTCCTTTTTGGGCTTCTTTTCTTTCTGCTCCCCAGCCATTAGGAAAAAAGGCGTTAGGATACAGCAACATATAAAAAGTAAAAAGCTTTTCTTCATTACTTGTTTCTTTAAATACATCTGCAAAAATAGTTTTTTTTTATTAACTACTGCTAAAATCATCCCTTAATTGATAACAATGTATTGTAATAAAATATATTTTTGTGACATTATTTTACCATAGCGTATGAAGAACAAATTTTGGATAGCCTTAGTGACTTTTCTATCACTGATTATCATCACTTTATGCATATTATTGCTCAAACAGCATCATTGTACAGAAAAGGCGGTGGTTGCGGAGAAACCTTTTGAGTCTGAACGTATAGAAGAGATTTGCCCCGACACGCCGATAGTCGTCAAGGATGTCAAAACCCCTATGCAGAACATTTCTGAGGAATCGGACGGCTTTGTAATGCTGTCAGAGGTTATCCCTGACATTATCATCGAGTTGCGATACTACAGTACCTATAATTTTGTAGGACAGCGCATTGATGGTTATACAGAACCCGTGGCTTTGTTGACGAAGGAGGCGGCCACGGCGCTCAAGGCGGTCAGTGATGATTTGGTGGCACAAGGTTACCGGCTCAAGATCTATGATGCCTACCGACCCGTCCGTGCCGTCAAGCATTTCGTGCGCTGGGCCTCCGACTTGTCTGACACGCTGATGAAGCCCTATTTCTACCCCGAT
The DNA here is from genome assembly GCA_937901455.1 of uncultured Bacteroidales bacterium. GTDB lineage: Bacteria > Bacteroidota > Bacteroidia > Bacteroidales > WCHB1-69 > F23-D06. Next base: position 16,246 of record CALDIA010000077.1, read on the forward strand.
TTGAACAAGACTGTACTCTTCAAGCGCGGCTACATCAGCAACCATAGCGGGCACTCCAGAGGCTCCACGGTGGATCTTACATTGTTCGACATGCGTACAGAAAAAGAGGTGGATATGGGTGGCACATTCGATTTCTTCGGTTTGGAGTCGCACCCAGAAAATCGCGAGAAGGTCAGCGATCAGCAATACCACAACCGCATGATACTGCGTAACGCCATGGTTCGTCACGGCTTCAAACCTGTCAGTACCGAATGGTGGCACTTCACCCTGCGCAATGAGCCATACCCCGACACCTATTTCGATTTCCCCGTCAAGACCTTATAGTCCTTGCACCACGGCCGCTTGACGCCTCGCTCCAAAAAACACTTAATTTTTCTTAATCATCCAAGCAAAAATAATGTACTTTTGCCGCCGGAATTTTTAAGACGTCCGCGAAATTATAATTTTATAAAAAAAATAAGATGATTAAAGACAATTTTGTACGCATGTTTGAAGACTCTTTCCGCAGATATTGGAATTTAGAGGCTTTTACCGATTATGAGACAAAATACACGCTTACCTATGCGCAGGTGGCCGAACAGGTGGAGAAGTTGCACATTCTATTTGAACAATGCGGCCTCCAAAAGAATGACAAAGTGGCCCTGATTGGGCGAAACAGTTCCAATTGGGCCGTGGCCTACATAGCCACCGTCACCTATGGCGCTGTCATCGTGCCCATTCTGCAAGACTTCCGTACCGACAATGTGCATCACATCATCAAACACTCCGACTCAAAACTGCTTTTCTCAGGAGATTTCTATTGGGACCACCTGGACGAGAGCGAATTGGGACAGGTTCGGGCGGTGATTTCGCTTACCGATTTCCACCCTATCACTGTCATAGAGGCGGCATTGCCTATCGTGGATGAGGAATTGAGCATCCGCTTTTCGTTGTCCAAGGAGATTATCTCTCCGGAAGCCATTCAGCAGTTGTTCGACAAAAAGTACAAGGGTGAGTTTTTCCCAGACTGTATCCGTTACGACTACAAGGACAACGAAGAGGTAGCTTCCATCAACTATACTTCGGGCACCACGGGATTTTCGAAGGGGGTGATGACCACTGGCCGCGCCTTGGCCTCTAACGCCCGTTTCGGACATACCGCCTACGCAGCCGGCAATCCGTCCAAACATCTGCTTTTTCCAGGCGACCGCATGGTCACATTCCTGCCTCTCGCCCACGCCTACGGCTGTGCTTTCGACTTTCTGGGCAACTCCACCATCGGCGGACACACCTACTTCATCACCAAGACCCCAACCCCAAAAGTGCTCATGGCCGCCTTCGCTGAGATAAAGCCCACCCTCATACTGAGTGTACCCCTTATTATTGAGAAAATCTATCGCCGCCAAATCCAACCCATGATTGCCAAACCGCCTATGAACTGGGTACTCAAAGTCCCCTACCTTGATGATGTGGTGCTGAGTCAAATCAAAAAGAAACTCATCGGCGTGTTCGGAGGATCCTTCGAGCAAATCATCATCGGCGGCGCCGCACTGAATGCTGAAGTGGAGAAATTCATGCGCAAAATAAAATTCCCGTTCACCATCGGCTACGGCATGACCGAAACTGCCCCCCTGATTTCCTATTCCCACTGGACAAAGTTCCTGCCCACCAGTTGTGGCCAAATCCTTGACAATATGGAGGTTCGAGTCGATAATCCAAATGCCGAGAATATAGGAGAAATCGTAGTCCGAGGCGACAATGTGATGCTCGGCTATTACAAAAATGTACAAGCCACCAGCGAAAGCTTCTCCGAAGATGGATGGCTACGCACTGGCGACCTCGGCTATGTCGATAAAGAGGGCAATATCTTCATTAAAGGCCGCTGCAAGACCATGCTGCTCGGCCCTTCTGGGCAAAACATCTATCCAGAGGAAATTGAAGACAAACTCAACAACATGCCCTATGTTATGGAAAGCATTGTCATACAGCGCGAGAATAAAATCGTTGCCTTGATTCACCCCGACATTGACGCCTGCGACGAAGCGGGCCTTGACTCACAAGGAGTAGCCAATGAACTTGACAAAGTGCGTAAAGAGGTTAACAAAAGCTTGGCCGCCTATGAACAAATTAATGAAGTGGAAGTGCACATCCAGGAATTTGAGAAAACCCCGAAGAATAGTATCAAGCGCTACCTGTATAAATAAGTGTTAATTTTTTACACTTATCTCATCGCACATAATCCACGCCTTCTCGCCCGGGGCGGCGTGCCACTCCGGCAGTTTCTCCATCGGCTCGGCCTCGATGCGGATGTATTTCACACCCTTGTTCGGAATCTTGTGGCGCAGGATGCAGACCCTCGGACGGCTGTTCGCCTCCAGTGCCGGGTCAAAGGGCAACGCGACCGCCTTGGGCGGACTGTACCTCCTGCCGTTCCTGGAGTACGACACCAGCACCTGCTGCGGCATGAAGACCCACTGCGACGGGTGGTGCGCGAAACTTAAAACTAAATCGGATGGTTTCTTGCCGTAATTCTCTAACTGCATCAACACTTTCATCGTATCTCCATAGTAACCGACCCAGCCTTCGTGAAAGTCGGCAGGGTTGCCTATTTGCCCGTCGGACAACAATTTTTCCGGCTCCTTGTCGTATGGTTTTGTCGGTGTCCGTTCCATCTTTATCTTCAGATCCAAGGTTATTTCATTCTCCATCCACGGGTATGTGTCCAAAAAATCTTCGCCATAGTCGTTGCTCCATAATTCCCTCTCATGCACATGAAAAGGAATACGCTTTTGAACAAACATGGAATCAAACGAAGAACGCTCGCCTACTTGAATATCCACAGTGAAATTTATAGATTGTACAAACAATAGCGATTCCTTCCCGTTCCGATACAACGTATGTGTTATACGGTAACTGTTTAACCATTGGGAGTAATTATTTTGAGAGCCTGGTCCACAAGTGGCCGTTCCCAAACCAGCCTGAGCATAATCAATGTTCAAAGTGTAATAACTTTCCCGTTCCAACTCATTAATGTGTTTAGCGCGTTCAATATTATCATCCGCATACGGATAAACACTGAATTGGCAGTTTCGATTTTCAATTTGCAATGAGAGTATCCTCTCGTGCGCATTGTTGAAAAGCGACACATAGCGTGCCTCCATACGGTTTCCGGCAGCCTGCGGATTCACATAGAGATGAAAGAGGTCTTCAGTGGGGGCTTCGTAATGGCCTACAAAGCCACAGTCCTGGCGGTCAGGGTAGGTTTCCTGCGCATAGCCTACCCATTCAGTAGAGACCAAATCGTCAGATACCTTCATCTGAACCCCCATTTTGGGCATAGCCTTAATCCACCTACTTGGAAACACTTGGTTGTTGAATCTTATATTTCCTTCGCTATCAATAAAATACGATTGCTTAATATGAAAAATATTCTCATCGTTGTCATTTTTCACGTTCCACATAAACAACAAGAGGGCATGGTCACTATAATCATCCAAGAAAAAATGTTTGCTTGTTAGATGATAGTGCAGATTGTCCAATCCTGTGCGTCGCCAAAGCAGCTCGCCGTGCCCATCCACATGGTCGTTGTCCGTCGGCGGACGCCAGAAACAGAGCTGTGGACCATCCATCACCACGGGCCTGCCATCTTTTGTGATATTCGTGATACGCCCCTCTGACATATTGAAGGTAATACGAACATTCTCCGCCTTTATGACGATGGAATCTCCCATTTCCTTGCATTCCAGTTGCCGCCCTGAATCATAAACCCTATGGGAAACATTTTTTCTTTTCGGCACGGGCAGCTTGAACTGTTCGTAGGCGACCACATTTTCCATTTCCTTTATTCCTCCTTCACCTCTTGTGCCCCATTCACCCCTTGCTCCCTTTGTGTCCTTTGTGCCCTTTGTGTTTACTAAATAGAAATCCACCATCACATCCCGTCCGGGCGCAACCGTGTCCAAATCTCGCACAACTTTTACAATTTCTTGCGGCATAGTGAAATATCCGGTGTCGTGCGGGGCAAGGTGCATCGGCACCATCGGAATATATCCGCAAAGCGTATCTCCAGGGTAAGGGAGCAACAAGAAGTCATCGGGATGCACCGCCGGCTCGCGCGCCACATCCGTGCGCAGGCGGCACAGCAGTGTATAATCTTCCAAATTACTGAAATCGAAACGGTTGATGATGCGGAACTGCAATGAATCCAAATCCACGGCCTCAATCTTGATGGGCTGATAGACCTTCCGCACTTCGGCCAACTGCGGGTGCGGCTTTCGGTCGGGAGCCACCAACCCGTTGATGCAGAAGTTGCCGTCGGAGGGCATGTTCTCCCCGAAGTCGCCGCCGTAGGCGTAATACTCGCGACCCTGCGCGTCCTTCGTCAGCAGCCCCTGATCCACCCAGTCCCAGATGCAGCCGCCCTGCAGCTGCGGGTACTTGCAGATGGTGTCCCAGTAGTTGGAGAGGCCGCCGCAGCTGTTGCCCATCGCGTGCGCGTACTCGCACATAATGAACGGACGCTCCTGCGGCTTGCGGGCGTACTCGGCTATGTAGTCCGCCGAGGGGTACATGATGGCCACGATGTCGGTGTTGCGGTCGTAGAGGGCGCGCTCGTACTGCACGGGGCGGGTGCTGTCCTTGGCCTTCAGCCAGTCGTAGGCGGCCTCGTAGCAGACACCGTTGCCCGACTCGTTGCCCAGCGACCAGACAATGACGCACGGGTGGTTCTTGTCGCGCTCATACATATTGCGGACGCGCGCCAGCGTAGCATCCTTGAAGTCAGCACGTTTGGCCAGCGACTTCTCCCCGTAGCCCTGCGCGTGCGACTCCGCGTTGGCCTCGTCGATGACGTAGAGGCCGTAGTAGTCGCAAAGGCTGTAGAACTCCGGAGAGTTAGGATAGTGGCTCGTGCGCACGGTGTTGATGTTGTTGGCCTTCATCAGCCGGATATCCTGCTCCATACGCTCCACGGAGACCACGTGGCCCGTGCGCGGGTCGTGCTCGTGGCGGTTCACCCCTCGGATGGTCACGGGCACCCCGTTCACCTTCAGCAGGCCGTCTTCGATGCGGATGTTGCGAAAACCGATGGGGATGTGGACAGCATCAACCATTTTAGGTTCTCTGGGTACTTTGTCTGCATCGTGTAATATCTCCAGCGTAAGAATTAATTCGTACAAATTAGGTTTTTCGGCCGTCCAAGGGTGTACATGGGGAATCGTGAAATGAAAATGAAAAGTTTTCGTTTCATTACCCTGTATTGTTGAAAAATATTCAGCACTTACAATATCGGTATCATTGTATGCATCAACAATATCATTGTAATAATCGTCAAGATCCCAATTCCATAGGGATGCTCTGCGCCGAATTGTTACAGATTCGTCTGTCAAATTTTCAATCACCACCTCCACATCCAAAATCCCGTTTTGGTACGTCGAATCCAAATCGGCCACCACTTTGTAATCCAGGATGTGCGTTTTGGGCTGGGCGTAGAGGGTGATGCCCCGCTCGATGCCGCTCAGCCGCCAGAAATCCTGGCACTCGAAATAGGAACCGTCGCTCCATTTGAAGACTTGCAGGGCGATGAGGTTGCGCTCGCCGAATCTCACAAACTGGGTGATGTCAAACTCGGAGTTGGTCTTGGCGTCCTCGCTGTAGCCCACGAACTCGCCGTTCACCCACAGGTAGAAGCAGGACTTCGCGCCTCCAATGTTGATAATCACCTGCTTGTCCTCCCACTTTTTGTCGATGTCCACCCACTTGCGATAACTGCCCACGGCGTTGCCCTTCACGGGAACTTTCGGCAACTGGCTGTTGTCGAAGTCGTTGGTAGTATTCACATAGACGGGTACACCGTAGCCGTTCAGCTCCCAGTTGCCCGGCATGGGGATGGTACTCCAGCCGCTGTCATCATAGTCGGTGCGGAAGAAGTCGGTCGGCCGTTCATCGGCGTTGGGCACGTAAAGGAACGCCCATTGGCCATACAATGTAGAGACGCAATGCATTGCGTCTCTACAATTTTGCGGGATGTTGGCGCGCGGGTAGCGTTTGTTGACCTCGAACACAGCGGGGTCCTGCCACTCGGTGAAGGTCTGGGCGGAGAGGCCGAGGAAGGCACAGAACACTATCAGTAATAGGATTAATTTTCGCATAACTGGTATTATAGAGATGGTATAGATTCAACTAGCAAAGTTATAAAAAATATAGGCAGGGGATTGAAAAAAAAGTACCTTTCGCGGTCTGTAGTTCAACTTATTTTGAATAACCAGCAGTT
>CALDIA010000078.1 GCA_937901455.1 uncultured Bacteroidales bacterium
GTTCTCTCCGTAATCGGTATCTTTATGGTCCGTACTAAAGAAGACGCCACGATGACCGAGCTGCTGAAGGCCCTGAGCCGCGGCACCAACACCGCCGCCTGCCTCATCGCCGTGGCCACGTTCTGCATCATGTACGTGCTGTTCAAGGATTCCACCGACATCGTGTGGTGGCAGGTCTCCCTCTCCGTGGTCGTGGGCCTGCTCGCCGGCGTGATCATCGGCAAATCGACAGAATACTACACCTCCCAGTCCTACAAGCCGACCCAGAAGGTGGCTGAGGCCTCCCAGACGGGTCCCGCCACGGTCATCATCTCCGGTATCGGTCTCGGCATGATTTCCACCGTGATTCCGGTGCTCACCATCGGTGTGGCCATCATCCTTGCTTTCTTGTGCGCCAACGGCTTCAGCATCGAATTCAACGCCGCCAACCTTTCCAAGGGACTTTACGGCATTGGTATCGCGGCTGTGGGTATGCTTTCCACACTGGGTATCACCCTGGCCACCGACGCCTACGGTCCTATTGCTGACAACGCCGGTGGCAACGCCGAGATGAGCGGCCTCGACCCGGAGGTCCGCAAGCGCACCGATGCTTTGGACGCGCTGGGCAACACGACTGCCGCCACCGGCAAGGGTTTCGCCATCGGTTCCGCCGCTCTGACCGCCCTCGCCCTGCTTGCCTCCTATGTAGAGGAAATCAAGATGGCCCTCGTGCGCATCGGTACCGACACCCTCGACCTTGGCAACCGTGTCGTTGAAACTGCGCAGGCTTCCCTGATTGATTTCATGGACTACTATAATGTCTCCCTGATGAACCCGAAGGTGCTCGTGGGCGTCTTCATCGGATCCATGATGGCCTTCCTGTTCTGCGGTCTCACCATGAACGCCGTGGGCCGCGCCGCGCAGAAGATGGTGGAGGAAGTCCGCCGCCAGTTCCGCGAGATCAAGGGCATCCTCACCGGTGAGGGCACGCCCGACTACGCCCGCTGCGTGGAAATCTCTACCAAGGGCGCGCAGAGAGAGATGCTGCTCCCGTCCATCCTTGCCATTTTGGCTCCCATCGTCACAGGTCTGATCCTCGGCGTGGCCGGCGTGCTCGGTCTGCTCGTGGGCGGCCTCGGCGCGGGTTTTGTGTTAGCAATCTTCATGGCCAACTCCGGCGGCGCTTGGGACAATGCCAAGAAATACGTTGAAGAAGGCAACTTTGGCGGCAAGGGCTCCGACAACCACAAGGCTACCGTTGTGGGCGACACCGTGGGCGACCCCTTCAAGGACACCTCCGGCCCGTCCCTCAACATCCTCATCAAGCTGATGAGCATGGTGAGCATCGTGATGGCCGGCCTGACCGTGGCTTGCCATTTGCTGTAATCAGACAATATCAGTATCATATATGAAGTGGATCTTTTAAAAGGTCCACTTTTTTAATGCCTGCATCTTTGCCCTACAGGCTGACTTCTTCTTTTTTTATGGGAAACATTTGCAAAAAAAATATATCTTTGTGCTCCCTAAGCACTATCCTGCATTGTATTAATAAAAAATTAAATATTTAAAAAACAATAGTTATGAAAAAAATTTATCTAATTGTTTCTCTCTTATTGTTCTGTTTCTTGATATCAGCAAAAGCGCAGCTTTTGGAAGACTATTCCCTTTCTGTGGTTCAGGATCAGACATACGTTTCCATTGCTTCCACAGGTACAGAGCTGACAGATTGTGCCAATGATGACGATTATGCATCCTTGCAGATGCCGTTTTCTTTTCATCTCGGTTCCACCAGCATTTCGTCAGGCTCATACATCTATGTGTGTTCCAATGGATATATTACCATTGAATCGGGCGTGTCGTCCACAACTCCCAATTGGAACGCTGCTTATGGATTGATTTCTCCCTTGGCTCATGATTTGAACCCCGATGGCAACTATGTTACTTCCAATACTGGGGTGTATTATGAAACTTCGGGTACGGCGCCCAACCGGGTATTGACCGTGGAGTGGACAGATGTTCCCGACTATGGAGAGAACAACCGTTACAATTTCCAGGTCAAGTTTTATGAATCCACCAATGTGATAGAGTTCTGGTATGGCTCTATGAATGTGGGTTCTGCAGCGACTGTGCAGGTTGGTTTACGGGATGAGACGGACAATATGAATCTTTTTGTGGTGGCTGGGGCTTCATCCTCATGGGCGAATGCTGTACTTTCCACCAGTGCCTCGGTGCAGACCATGTCTCTTTCTTCCGCCAATAATCCGTCCGGTATGATGTATCAGTTCACGCCGGTTTTAGTTACCTGTTTTCGTCCCATAAATATTGAAGCAACGGCTTCTGCGTCTGGCGATATCACGGTCTCTTGGTCTGATACTACAAGTTCCTCGCTTTGGGATGTGGCTTGTGTGTTGGCAGAGGAAGATCCGGCCACCAGTGCCACGCTGACAACTGTAACGGACACGTTTGTCGTGTTTTCGGGTATGGCTCCTTCCAGCATCTATAAAGTCTATGTCCGCACCAATTGTGGCAATGAGGTTTCCGGTTGGCGCTTTGTGACCGTCTTGACCCCATGTGCTGCCATCACGGATCTGCCTTGGCAGACTAACTTCGACCTTGAGGGGGCTGGTTCCAACGTTTTCCCCCATTGTTGGACCAAAGTGACAACCTATTCGGGGAGCTATCCCTATGTGTTCAGTGTGTCGCATGCGCCCAGTGCCCCCAATGCATTGCGTTTCTACAGCTCTACCAGTACCTATAATATTGCCGTGCTTCCCCAATTAGACAGCACTATTGACATCACCACGCTGCAACTTACCTTGAAATACTACCATACAGGCTCATCCTATGGCAGCATAGGCGTGATGTCGAATCCAAATGATGCATCCACCTTTCAGGAGGTTGCCACCCTTCCTTCTGCCGTCTCCACATGGCAAAATGTGGAGGTGATGTTCAACAACTTTACCGGGAACGGCTACTATATTGCGATAAAACATGTAGGTTTGGGAAGCAATTATGTGGACGATGTGGTGTTGGACTATATTCCTCAGTGTTCTAATGTTGCCAGCCTGACGGTGTCGGAGGTGTACCCCAATGCCGGATTCGTCACTTGGTCTCCCGGCACAATGGGAACTCCCGCCTCATACGTTGTGGAATATACACAGGCAGGTATGGATATGTGGGTGTCGCAAACCGTGACGGAGCCATATTTTATGCTTTCCGGTTTAGATAACAATACCACCTATTCGGTCAGAGTGTACGCCGAATGCGAGTCGGGGGATGTAAGTAATTATGCCGTCATAAGTTTTACCACCGAGGCTCCCGACCCGTGCTTCAAATCTGTGGGGAACGGCAATACAACTTCCTATAAGATTCCTGTGAACAATTATTATAACAACTCCTACACCCAGCAGATTTTTACCGCGTCAGAGTTGGCAGGCTTGACGGATATTTCAGGTGTGGGTTTTGAGTATCTTTACACTTCTCCTATGATGGAGAAAAATAATGTGTCCATATTCTTGGGACATACCAACCTGTCGTCTTTTGCCTCTTCAGGGAATCCGATAGCTCCATACATGCTGAATCTTGTTTATCAGGGAAGCATTAACTGCCATAATGGGTGGAACTATTTCACCTTTGATACTGTTTTTACCTATGATGGCACCTCCAATTTAGTGGTGGCGGTGTTGGACAATTCCAATGGATATGATGGCAACAACTACGTATTTGCCACCCATAATGCAGGATCCAATACTGCTTTGGCTTATTATAGTGACGATGTGCAGATTCCGTTAGTGAATCCGCTGAGTAATAGTGATGTGTCTGATGACTTGTCTAATTATAGAAACAATATCCGTTTCATCACCACAGGGTGCACCTGTCCAGCCCCGCATGTTGTGGCCGCCAGCGTTACTTCGCGTACGGCAAATATTCTTTGGAGTGCAGGCGACAGTGAGTCAGAGTGGGAAGTGGAATACGCTCTTTCGGGATCCAGCCAGTGGATCAGTCTGGGCACTGTAACCGATATGGAACTTGTCTTGGATTCGCTACAGTCGGCCAGCACCTATTTGGCGCATGTGCGTTCGGTTTGCGGTGGTGATGACTACAGCGAATGGCGCTTAGTGACCTTCACAACAGACTGTGAGCCGATGACTATTCCCTATACTGAGAGTTTTGATCATTACGGAACAGGTACTTCTGTCTATCCATCTTGTTGGACCCGCCTGAAAACCTATAGCGGAAACTATCCTTATGTTGTGGGTAGCAATTATGCCTCTTCACCAGGCGCTTTGTATTTCTATTCAACTACTTCCACGTATGTTATGGCGGTGATGCCAGAATTGGATGAGCAGTTCAGCATTTCTTCTCTTACTGCACAGTTCAAGCTGCGCCAGAACACTTCAGCCCATCCTTTTGTTGTTGGTGTGTTGTCGGATCCAACAGAGGCCAGCACCTTTGTGCCAGTGGATACCATTTTGGCTCCGACAGTAGGTTCTTATGCCAATTATGAGGTCTCTTTTGCCAATTATTCCGGCAATGGCCGTTATATTGCCTTCCGCTATTCGGGCAACCATTACCTCTATATTGATGATCTGGAACTATTTGACGCTTCTTGTGTGCGTCCCGATTCTTTGTGGGCGGAGAATGTGACAGGCAACTCGCTAACCCTCAACTGGTCATATAACGTGGACCCCGTTACCTGGAACGTTCAGTACGGCCTGCATGGCTTTGTATTGGGACAGGGAACAGTAGAAGAGGCTTATGCCAATTCTTTGGATATTAGCGATCTTCCTGCCAATGCCACGCTGGATTTCTATGTGCAGACTGATTGTGGAACTTCCCAAAGCCAATGGAGGGGACCGTTGGTAGTGACCTTGGTGTGTGGCGATATCAGCACAATACCCTACACGGAGAATTTTGACACCTATGGCACCGGCAATGCCGCCGCCGCCATTCTCCCATCCTGCTGGAATAAGTCCAGCGTGGGGTCCAGTGCCTCCTATCCGTATATTGCCAGCAACAACCCATTCAGTTCCCCAGGCATGCTCTATTTCTATGGTGCTAATGCCACCACGAACTATTCTTTGATTACAATGCCTCCCATCAGTTCCTCTTATCCGTTGAACACCCTCAAGGCAACATTTAAGTACAGAACCTCTTCTGCTACCGCCAAGTTCATTGTCGGGGTGATGGAGGATTCGACCTTCCTCCCCGTGGATACCGTTACCTATTATGCCGATGGTTGGCAAGACTATGAGGTCTATTTCCATAACTATACAGGTAGCAGTCAGCAGATAGCTTTTAAAAATATCTCCGGATACGGTTGCCTGGATGACTTGGTGATTGACGTGGCGGATGACTGTTCATTGCCGATGTATGTCCAGGCGCAAGTCATAGGCGCTGATTCGGTGTTGGTCACCTGGGTTGATCACAGTACTGCCAACCAATGGATCGTGGAGTATGGCGAATATGGATTCCAGCCCGGCAATGGCAATACAGAATCTTCTTCTGCACAGCAGATAACCATTACAGGCTTGAACGACAACACTATTTACGATTTCTATGTGCGTACCGATTGCTCTGGTAGCGATGGCGTAAATGTGGGACCGTACACATTACTGCTGGGTGGAGTCTTGCTGACTAATACACCCGACACACTGTATACCTGCGATGCCTATATTGTGGATGACGGTGGCTATGGCGGAAACTATTCTAATGATGCCGATGCCACCCTTGTGGTATATGCCGCGAATGCTGGTAATGCCCTCAGCATATCTGGAACTGTGGACCTGGAATCAGGTTATGACAAACTCGATATCTATGAGGGAACGGGCAATGCTATGGTCTTGGTGAACTCCTATTCAGGCTCCATGACAATTACCGACCTGATTATTCCTTCAGGAGTGGCAACCCTTCGTATGACCTCCGACGGATCCGTGAACTATAGTGGATTATTGCTTCATGCAACCTGTATTGCCACCTCATGCTCCGCTCCGTCCAATATGCAGATTGCGTCAATTAGCACTACTGAGACCAATGTTGTCTGGTCAGGCAGTGCATTCAGCTATACGCTGGTTTACGGGCCCCACTATTTCAACCCCACCACGGGTGGCACTACTGTGACGAATGTGACCGACACTTTTTATGTTTTCCAAAACCTGACGACTGGAAATGTCTATGATGTCTATGTGATGGCCGATTGTGACGATGGCGAACACAGTCTGATGGCCGGTCCCCTTTCCTTTGCTGCAGGCTCTGTGATGATGCCCGTGGCCGGAACCCAAACTATCTCTACCTGCGGTGTCACCATATATGATGACGGCGGCGCCAGCAGTGATTACTCCGATGGCGTGGATGGCACGCTGATTATCTATCCGTTGTCGGGTAATGTAGCGACTATCTCCGGAACGTTAAGCACAGAGGCAAATTATGACCAGCTGACCATTTACGATGGCGCTGGCCTGAGCGGCACACTCCTGGGTACCTTCGATAATGTCAACACGACTGTGCCATTGCTGACTTCCACTACTGGACCTCTCACCTTGCATTTCGTGTCTGACGGCTCTGTCCATGATAGTGGCTTTGCTTTGAACACTGGCTGCGTAAGCATCTCTTGCCCGATGCCTGCCAATGTGTCGGTGTTGGTGGACAATGACTTGCTTACCGCAAATGTCACCTGGACCCCTGGCGGCTCAGAAAACGAGTGGCTCCTTGAGTACAAATTGAGTGCCACTGACCAATGGACCTCCGTGCCACTGACCACAAACAGCTACCTGATTACAGGTCTTGTTTCCTCCTCCATGTACGATTTGAGATTGCAGGCCGTTTGCTCCTCCAACGATCAGTCTGCCTATTTTACAACTACCTTCAATACATCTTGCGGTACAGTGTCCTCCTTCCCCTATGTGGAAAGTTTTGAGAGCGCTTCGTGTTGGACCGTTATAAACAATACCTATAACGCCTACTATTGGCGCGATGACTACACAACTAATGAAGATTTATATTATGACTTCAGTAACAGCTTCTATATGACCGTTCCTTCTGGAAACAAGTTCATGTTCTTCGGATATGATGATAACGATGAGTTCGCCTATTCCCGTCTGGTGTCTCCTCAGTTTGACTTGAGCTCTTTGTCTAACCCATACCTGAAGTTTACGCATATCCAGGCTAACTGGTCTGGCGATCAGGATACCTTAGGCGTATTCTATAGAACTTCTGCGTCAGACAGCTGGCATTACCTTGTTTCCTTCCCGTCTTCCATTGATGTATGGACGGTGGACTCCGTGGCTCTGCCCGCTACGAATAACACAACGGTAGAGATATCCTTCCTCGGGGCAGCCTCTTATGGTTATGGCATCGGCTTGGATTTGGTTACCGTGTATGATAACAGC
>CALDIA010000079.1 GCA_937901455.1 uncultured Bacteroidales bacterium
TTGAGGGTGGAGCCGATGCGGGTGTAGAGTTCTTGCAGGTCGTCCACCTTGAGGCGTTCGCCGTAGGGAGGGTTCATCATTACAACGGCGGGTTTGCGAGGGGGAATAGTTCGGGAGACATCGTTTTGGCGTACTGAGACAAAGTCTTGCAGGCGGGCAGCCTGGACATTGTCTTCAGTCATCTCCACAAAGCGCGGGTTTATGTCGGATCCATAGAAGTTAACGGGTACATTTTCTTTAATTTTGGCTTCTTTCTTCACGCTGCGCCACAGGTCGGCGTCGAAGTTCTTCCAGCGGGTGAAGCCAAAGAAGCGGCGGTAGAAGCCAGCGGGAATATTCAGAGCCTGCATGGCCGCCTCCACGAGCAGGGTGCCACCCCCGCACATAGGGTCAATAAAATCGCACTCGCCATGCCAGCCTGAAAGTTGAATCATAGCGGCGGCCACCACCTCATTGATGGGAGCCGGGTGGTTGCGAACCTTATAGCCCCTTTTATGGAGCGACTCGCCGGAGCTATCCACAAAAAGTTGAGCCTCATTTTTATAGATATGCAGTACAAACTGCACGTCAGGGTCGTCTTTGTCCACCGAAGGGCGAATGCCGTAAAGATCCCTGAACCTGTCGCAAATTGCATCCTTGGCAAGCAGTGAGGCAAAAAGTGGGGTTTTGAAGATACTATCCACATTGGTGGCGTGCACCACCATAGTACCATCCTCTTGAAGAAAACGTTCTGCCGGGAAATCGAAGATCTGCTCGTAGAACTGACGATTGTTGACAAAGGTGAACTTGCGTTGACGCCAGAGGATACGCAGTGCAGTTCGGCAGAAGTAGTTGGCACGATACATCATGGCCATATCGCCTTCAAAGGCCACCGCACGGCTCATGATCTGGCAGTTGCGTGCACCCAATGCAGTAAGCTCCTCAGCCAGCAACGGTTCCAAATGGGCAAAGGTCTTCGCTATAAAATATTCGCTATTTTCCATAATAAAAGAAATGGCTGCAAAAATACGTTTTTAAATTCAAACTTATATATCGGTGTTCTTTTTTTAAAAAGAATGAATTATATACTACACAATTCACGTGGGCGCCACGCAAATCATTTCAAATTTTTATTATTTTTGCGCTTCTTCCTTTAATCGTAGCCAAATATGTGTAAATTGCAAAAATATACGACAATAGAGGCCGCTGGAGGCATTGTAGAAAACGAAAAGGGGGAGATTTTGCTCATCTTCAGACGCGAAAAATGGGATTTCCCGAAGGGCAAGGTGGAGTATGGAGAGTCGGTGTCAGACGCCGCCCTCCGCGAAGTGACAGAGGAGACTGGCATCCAGGAGCTCACCCTCGGCACATCACTGCCCGACACGCAGCACACCTACACGCTGAATGAGGATGGCATTCTCAAGACAACCCACTGGTATCGCATGACCGCCCCAAGCCAACCGCTGGTTCCACAGGCGGAAGAGGACATTGCCCAGGCGCTCTGGGTCCCTAAAGCACAAGTATCTGATTTACTACAGGAGAACTCCTTCCCCACCCTCATCACGCTGTGGGAGGCATACAGGAAGAATTATTATGATATAGAATGTCATGAATAGCTCTGCACGACATATAGCTTTGCTTTTAGTTCTTATCCTGTGGGGGATATTTCGACCACTGACGGCACAGGACATCGCCGGCTATTGGGAAGGCAAGATTGCCGTTATCGGAGATTCGCTGACCATCGGTGTCTTCGTGGAACAAGAGGACAGCCTGCATGTGGAACTCGACAGCCCCGACCAGTTTGCCATTGGCATTCCCGCCACCAAGTCGGCTTGGATCGACAGCACCCTCACTTGGGAAGTAAGTTCCCTTGGTGCCTCCTTCTCTGGCAAGCTCTCAGCCGATGGGAAGCGCATCGAGGGTACTTTCCGGCAAGGGAAGCGCTTCCCTTTGGTGCTTTGGGCTGGGCATGAACGGAAAAAGCTGAACCGTCCACAGGAGCCGAAGCCTCCCTACCCCTACAGCGAAGAAGAGATTCGCATCAAGGAGCCACGGGGGCGTTACGACTACGTGACGGGCACGCTGACGCTGCCCACCACACCTGCCAAGGCGCTGGTTATCCTCATCTCTGGCTCAGGCTGGCAAGATCGTGACGAGAGCCTCTTAGGGCATAAGCCTTTCAAGGTTATTGCCGACACCCTGACCCGGAGTGGCTATGCCGTCTTCCGCTACGATGACCTGCCCAAAGCAATCTTCCAGCACGCCACCACGCTGGACTTCGCAGACGTGGTCAACAAGATTCGGGACACTCTCAGCCAACACCCTGCCTTGCAACACATCCCCGTAGGTCTGCTCGGCCATAGCGAAGGGAGTCTTGTGGCCTACATCGTGGACAACAAACGTCCTGTAGATTTCATCATCACCATGGGCGGAGTGGCCCAGCCCATCCGACAGATATTGTGTTACCAAAATGCAGCCATCGCCATGGCTAACGGAGCGACCTGCGAGGAGGCCTCCCAGATCACGGACGAATCCGACCGCCTCTACGCCATCGTGGAAAAAGCCCCCACCCGCGAGAAGGCCATGGAACGGATGAGAAAATATCTCGAAAAAGGAGGAGTGCACCGGACAGACAAGGCAACAGACCTTAATCCCAGTCAACGACAGGTTATCCAGACCCTCTGCTCGCCCTGGTTTTACACGCTCTTCCATCTGGACCCCAAGCCCTATCTCCAGAAGCTCTCCTGCCCCTTCCTTGCCATCAACGGCCAAATAGACTTGCAGGTAGAGGCAGACCAATCCGTCAGGCTGATGCGACATTATCTTGACCCGAAATCCAGCAAAACGCCATACTCTTTTTACGATGCACCCGTAGCTTACCACACCTATCGCATCATTCCTTCTGCCAACCATCTGCTGCAAACCTGTCAGACTGGCAACCCACAAGAGTATGGTGCTATTGAGGAGACCATCAGCCCGGTAGTATTACAACTCATGACTAACTGGCTTGATTATATTGTCAATCATTATTATTAAATCAATAAAATATTAACTATTAAAATATTATCACTTATGAACTTATCAGGAAGAAGAGAAAGTACGAATGTTGTGGACCGTCGAGGCAGTTCTACGGGAACCAAAGTCGGCATCGGCTGCGGGGGCATTATTCTAATCCTCATCGTTTCCCTGCTGACGGGCAACAACCCCCTTGAACTGTTGCAGCGCGTTAGCAGCCAGCAAGGAACCACGACCGAGCAAACCACCCATGTGTCCTCAGCACAGGAAGACTCCTTGGTCGTCTTCACCAAGAAAATATTGGCTGCCACGGAAGATATTTGGACTCAGGAGTTCAAGAAGATAGGCAAAACCTACCAGCCCCCAAAATTGGTGCTCTTCACCAATAGTGTACAATCAGGCTGTGGTGGTGCCACCTCGTCGGTAGGACCCTTCTACTGCTCGGCTGACCAGACCGTCTATATTGATTTGTCGTTTTTCATGACTATGAAGCAGCAGATTGGTGCTGACGGGGACTTTGCCTATGCCTATGTGATTGCTCATGAGATTGGGCACCATGTTCAGAACCAGTTGGGAACCTTATCGGCCGCTCATAACAAGATGGCCCAAGTAAGTCAAACGGAGAGTAACAAGATTAGTGTCTGCATAGAGCTACAGGCCGACTACTTGGCTGGTGTTTGGGCATATCACGACAACAACCGTTTCAAATCGTTGGAGGACGGCGACATTGAGGAGGGCATTGCCACGGCCATGAAGATTGGCGACGACTACCTTCAGAAGCAGGCTTACGGCTACACCGTGCCCGAGAGCTTCAACCACGGCACCTCTGAGCAACGCGTACGCTGGCTGAAGAAAGGTCTTAATAGCGGCGACATCAATGGTGGCGACACCTTCTCGGTAGGATATAACAACCTATAACCCCCACGGTGCTGACGCATAACGCCATAGAATACACACTACAACATCTCTTTCGTGTGGCCCTACCCCACACGGAAGACTTCGTTTTAGGGTTCTCCGTTGAAGAGTTCCTGCTGACCATCCATTTGCAGGATGGCTTCACTGTCTCCATTCCTTTGCTAAACGAGCAGGAGGAAGATGCTTTTTTGAAAGCGGAGTTGCCCGTCTCCGACTTGGAGGATGGCGCCGACCACACCAGTGAGGTAATCGTGTTCCGGCCCGCTCATTATATGTCTGACAAACTGAAGGTTGAAGACAAACATGTCAGCTTCTATTTCGACATCGTCACGCCCTCATTCCTGTTGCTCTCACGCAAGGAGGAGACTTTGACTGACGCGCGCGACCGTCACGGGCGTTTTTGCTACCAGGACAGCCTCTCCAGTCGGTACGGGCTCATCATGAAGCCATTGGCGGACGAATATGCGTTGATCCTACGGGAGAAGCTATTAGAAGCCGGATTCCCCGCCCATCGTTTGCAGAAGAGGCAGGGACAGATAATCCCCACCCACGACATCGACCATCTGCTACGGTTCACCAGTCGCGCGCAAGCTTTCAAGTCCATTTTTGGCCGCGACCTGCTGATCGACCACGAACTGCGCGTGGTGAAACATTCGCTAAGCGAGTACCATGAATGGAAACAAGACAGCCGTAGAGACCCCTACATCACGGCCATTCAAGAACTGGTAGAAATGGAAAAGGGCCTGCCGGCCATCTTTTTCTTCATGGCGCAGACGACTGCAGAACAGGATGCCGCCTACGACATCCGAGCCAAGGAGACCGCCGTGGCTCTACAGATAGTGAAAGATGCCGGCATGACGATTGGCCTGCATGGCAGCTACGACAGCTATAACAACGAGCCGTTGCTTTGCGCCCAAGTTCAAAGACTTCAAGACGCATCGGGACAGCCTGTCACCTGCGGGCGGCAGCACTATCTGCAATTCGAGGCCGGCACCAGCCGACGGCAATCATCACTGACGGTCTGGCAAAAGTGTGGCATCACCGACGACTATACGCTGGGCTACGCCGAGTACCCCGGCTTCCGTTGTGGCACCTGCCACCCCTTCCCACTCTACGACCTTCAAAACGACAAGGCCACCAACTGCATCGAACACCCTCTCATCGTAATGGACGGCACCCTCTTCGACTATATGCACCTCAGCCTCCAAGACTGCAAGGCTGTCATCCAGAAACACTACAATAGCTGCATGGCTGTGGAGGGCGACTTCGTCATCCTCTGGCACAACCATTTGCTCCGCCGCAAATACCGACCCCTATACGAACAACTCTACGTCCCTTTTATCCAACAAATCCAACATTAACAATCATCATGATGCATGTTTTACATATAAACAGCCAACCTGCCTCACACTTTGACACCTTGATGCGCCTGCTTCAAAATGAAGGAAGGCATACTCTTTGGAACCAGGAAGCTCCCCCTTCAGAAAAACCATGCCTCATTCATGCTCACAGCTGGATTGAGGACGGCTCGTTAGCCCTGAAGATGTCGGAGCAACAGGGCATTCCCTACATTATCTCCTTTGCTGAAGATGAGGTGGATATGTTAGGTCGATGGACTTTGACCACTCACCCTCAATGGCTGAATATCTTAAAACAAGCCTCCAAAATCATTATTCCCAGTCCGAACTTCGAATATGCTCTGGGACAGTCGCTCAGCGATAGTGTGGCAGACATCATCTTTGGGAAGACGCTCACCATTTACAACCCCATACACCCCTATTTTTTACAAAACCTCCACTTGCACAAGCCTGTGGCTTTGGTACACATCCATCTTCTCTATATAGCTTGCCACAAGCATTATATCAACGACATAGATTTCATTCTTAAAGCTGTTAAAAAAGTGCAGCATCAAAACATTGACATTCAGTTGGCGATAGCCGATGTGGGTGGTTACACTGACTCACAGCGTATCAGGGCCAAATATGGATTGGAAGTGATAGGGGCTGGCAGCGAGGAAGCCCGGGCAGCTGTTTACCGGCAGCATGACATTGTAGTCATGCCTGGGTATCACACGCACACGACCCGCTATTTTGCTGAGGCGCTATCGCAGGGGCTTCCAGTGATTTACGCCGCGCATAGTTGTTTTGATGGCATTTTACAAAGTGCGCCACCCTTTGTGCTGGAAAAAGAGAGTTCTACTTTGCTGGCCGACATCATTCTTAGCATCAGTCAGCGCTATGCCACCATTGAACAGCATCTGTCACTCCTGCACCCCCTCGCCAAGTTCAACCTTGACGAGTCGTACCGAGAGTACATGCGGGTGTACGCCATCGCCCACAGCCTGAATGCGCGAGAGAGGCATTAGAATGTAGCGGAGAGCAGTTGGGAATCCCCGCTTATTTGTCGTTTCTTTTATAGAGATCGAAAACCGTTTTTACGGGGTTGAAGGTTTGGATAGGCACTTCCACGAAGACGGTTATCCAATCGCTCATGGCGCCATTCCAGAGCCCAGGCAATTCCATAGCTTTCAGTTCACGGCCATTATACGATTTGGACGATATGAATCCCGCCTCCGGGTCAACATAGTCTGGCAGGTTGAATTTATTGCCTTTAAAATCCTTCACGGCGCACACGAGGTCCACGGGATTGAAGTGGGTGGCATGTTCCAGGATATTGCGCTGCTGACCATCGGTCTTATCAATTTGGGAGGACTCTACGATTTGCAGGGAGCAATGGCCCTCAGGGTTTCGCACCCAGAAGGGGCCGCCGCCGGGTTCGCCTTCGTTTTTCACCATGCCACAGAGACGCAGAGGTCTGTTCAGCAGGTCAAAGAGTGCATCCGGTGTGCAATCATCGCCCACGGCAATATGCAGGTCTGTCTCGGCGAAATCCAACATCTCGCAGAGCATCATCTCATCCACTTCGCCCGCCTCTATTAAGCGCAAATAGTTGAAGAGACGGTTCTGCAACTGAAGCAGATAGCTGGCCAGTACTTTCTTATATTGCACAGTAGGTCCGATTTTGTCCTCCGAAATCACATTGTCAATATTCTTAACGAAGATAACGTCGGCGTCCATTTTGTTTAGGTTATGTATGAGGGCGCCATGGCCAGCCGGCCGGAAAAGAAGATTCCCGTTTTCATCGCGGAACGGAGTATTGTCAGGATTCACGGCAATCGTGTCGGTGGCAGGATCCTGCTCAGAGAAGGAGATGTGGTAGGTAACGCCAAAGCGCTCCTCGTATTGGGGCACCACTGCCGCAATCAAGCGTTCAAAACCCGCCCTGTGTGCCGGCGAGATGGTGAAGTGCAGATAGCACTGCTGGTTGCTGTTGGCATAAAGGGCAGCTTCCACAAGATGCTCCTCCAAGGCCGTGCGTATCCCCTCTTGATAGCGATGGAACTTCAGCAAGGCCTTGGGCAGATGACCATAGTTAAGGCCTTCTTCTTGCAGGATAAAGCGTATCACGGTAACCGCGTCCTTGGCTTTCCGCGACTGTTCCACATCAATGCCCGCGCGCCGCATAGCGGCTGCAAGGTCCTCATAAAAGGGATAGGTGGGAAGATTCTCCAAAAAAGCGTCAGCCTTGGCCCGCAAGGAGTCGTCATCCCCCTCCATGATGGCATAGAGGTCTTTGAACATACGGGTAGCCGCACCCGAAGCAGGCACAAACTTAAGCGTTTGCACGTTGCGAACCGCTGCTTCATAATCTGCCTCCAACTCCTCGACAGCCTCTCCCGACAGACGCACAATACCGTCATCCACCACTGCGGCACGATCCAGATTCATATAAGGAAATCCTTTAGCAAATCTCTCTAACTGACTCTGAACTAGAGAAATATCACATCCATGTTGAAGAATCATCTCCTGGTCTTGTTTTGAAAACTGTTCCATAATCTGTAGGTTCTATCGTTTTTTATTTTTTTTCATTTTTAATCATAATTGCCAATTTTGAATATTAAAAAGAGAGAGCAAAACTACAAAAAAGAATGTTTACTTCAACGCAATTGATTATTTTTTGCCAAAAAATCAAGAAAACCGTTGCAGCCTTGCTGTACATCTTGCCATGTAGCCTCAAAGATACGGGTGTACCAGGGGTCGGCCACATCACGCGGCGTGTCGGTATAGTCCATCAGCAAGGAGATTTTATGGTCAGTATCGGGGCCCAGCAGACGATGCAGGTTGCGCAGGTTGTTCCGGTCCATGGCAATGACATAGTCGTAATGGCGGTAATCGTCACTGGCCATCTGACGGGCTTGTTTTCCATCGCAGGAGATGCCGTTCTGGTTCAGGAGCCTGCGCACGGGCGGGTACACGGGATTACCAATCTCTTCACGGCTGGTAGCGGCTGATGCTATCTCGAAGAGATGTGCGAGACCACGCTCGGCCACCTTCTGCTTGAGTACAAACTCAGCCATAGGACTGCGGCATATATTGCCATGACAAACAAAGAGTACTTTAATCATAAGAGGCGTATTTATAGGGCAAAAATACACAATTTCTCAATCGGGCACGCTTGTATAGTTCCAAAAAAATTGAAAAAAATCGTATTTTTGCCATTCTTTTATATCAAAACAGCTATGATCGAAACACCACTCAACCGTCGCCCTTGGGCTGCCTATATTTTGAAAGGACTGTTCGTTGCAACAGCGGGGTTCATTGTGGCCATCACCTTGCTGAAATCGCAGTTCACGCATGTGCTGCAGCATTACTATCCGCTTGACACGCTACTTCCCCACCCTGTGCTGATGTTCTGTGGCATTATCCTGACATTTGCCATTTATCTGGCATGCACGACCACGGCTCAAAGAATCAACAGACTGAGGCAAGGACGCTTATGCTCCGAACGTTCTGTAATGCTCGCTGCCGGCCTGTTCTTCTTCCTTCTTCAACTATTGCTTATCTACAACTACTATTTTGAAACCGACTGGGATGTGCAGGTGCTCATAGATACAGCCCGCCAGGTAGCCGACGGAAACTACAACGGCGAGTATTACTGGTACTACAGCACCTATCCCAACAATGTGTTTCTGACCCAGTTATTTGCCGTCATTCTATGGCTGGCCAAGCCGCTGCACCTCGGCAGTCACGACTTTCTATCCATTGTGGTGGTTCAAAGTGTGGCATGTACTGTTACCGGATGGATGTTATATCAGCTTGCAAGGCATTGCTGGAAACAGCGGGGTGGAGCAGCCGCTGCATACATTATCTACCTGCTACTCATCGGGTTATCACCATGGACATCCATTCCCTACTCCGATGCTTCCGCGTTGATATTCCCTACAGCCATGCTTTGGATTTACGCCTGTCTCCCCTTCAACCGTCATCCCGCTGCCAAATGGCTGTTGATAACAACCATAGGCTATATTGGCTTTCGCATCAAACCACAGGTTATCTTTGCTTGTATCAGCATATTGGCCATAGACCTATACGTATGCTGGCGGGAAAGAGATAGTTTGTCAGTTTTTGCCGCCACGTTGGGCCGACGTCTGTTGATGGGCTTCGTCGGACTCATGCTCAGTGTGGCAGCCGTCACCATCTTCACACACGCTGGTCCCATCAAATACAAAGCTTCAAAACGACTGGGCGCGCCCCATTACCTAATGATGGGACTGAATCGCAACAGCATAGGTGACTACAACGATGCCGATGTGGTCTTTGCCCGCAGTTTTCCCTCCATCAAGGAAAGAAACAAAGGGGAATTGCGAGAGGCGCACCGCCGGGTGAAGGAAATGACGGCGGGAGAGTTTGCCCACTTCATGTGCGAGAAGACGTTAGTTAACTACTACGACGGCACCTTCTTCTGGGGAAAGGAGGGATACTTCTACAAGACGATATATCCAGAAAAGAACAAACATCTTTCGCCCTTCCTGCGCAATTTATACTACAACAGAATGATTCCGGGAAAATATTTTCCTTATTGGTGCAGTTTTGCCACCGCATTATGGTTGGGTATGCTGGCACTTATGTTCGTTGGCGGCTTCGGACGAGGCAGCCGATACACCTATGCCGTCATCATAGCCATCCTGATGCTAACGCTTTACGAATGTCTGTTTGAATCGCGGGCGCGCTACTTCTACATCTACGTTCCTTTTTACATCCTGATGGCTATGGAAGGTCTGGACTGGATTTCGGAAAAATGCAAGCATTTACGCGACAAGCCGTTCTGGGCTTTTACAAAATAAATCTTTGGATATGATGGATTTTTTTACTACTTTTGCAACCAAATGTTTTTTATCGAACTTCAAAGTAATAATCATATAATCAATAATTTAACAATATTATATTATGTCAAAAACACTATTTTTGGGTGACGAAGCGTTAGCGCAGGCCGCATTGGATGCTGGTTTGTCAGGCGTATATGCTTATCCGGGCACCCCATCGACAGAGATTACGGAGTTTATACAGAATTCGAAGCAGGGCCGTGAGGGCAAAGTGCACAGCATATGGGCTGGCAACGAGAAGACGGCTATGGAATCGGCTATCGGCATGTCGTATGCCGGCAAACGTGCCATGGTATGTATGAAGCATGTGGGGTTGAATGTGGCTGCCGACCCGTTCATGAATGCTTCCATCACGGGTGCCAACGGTGGTTTGGTGGTAGTGGCATGAAATTGTTCGTGCCGGTGAAGATACTCTC
>CALDIA010000080.1 GCA_937901455.1 uncultured Bacteroidales bacterium
CAGTCCAAATTTTTTCATTATCAAATTCATGGCATAAAGATATAAAACAAGAATGTACTTTTGCAAAATTTAAATGATTGTATATGACATATAACATAGGTATTGATGTTGGCTCTACAACCGTTAAGATGGTGGTTATAGACGAGGTGGGCAAGCAAGTCTATGCCGACTATCGCCGTCACAACATGAATATTCGCGAGGCGGTGAAAGATGCGTTGCAGCCGCTGTACGACCAGCTCGGCGATGTGCCCGTCAGGATAGCATTGACCGGTTCCGTGGGTATGGGCTATGCCGATTTTTGGCACCTGCCCTTTGTGCAGGAGGTGATTGCCGCCGCCACCCTTATAAAACAGGAATATCCTCAAACCAAGACCTTGGTGGATATTGGCGGAGAGGATAGCAAGATGATCTTCTTTCAGGAGGGGCATGTGCCTGATATCCGCATGAACGGCAACTGTGCGGGCGGCACGGGCGCCTTTATCGACCAGACGGCAGGTTTGCTTAACGTGGACCCTTCGGAGTTGAACGAGATGGCTGAACGTGCCGATACCGTCTATCCTATCGCTTCGCGCTGTGGTGTGTTCTCCAAAACTGACATCCAAAATCTGCTGGCACGGCATGTAAGCAAGGAGAATGTAGCTTTGTCCGTCTTCCATGCGGTGGCCTTGCAGGTAATAGGCACCCTCTCGCGTGGCTTGGATGCCCGCGCCCCGCTCTTCTTCTGCGGTGGCCCATTCGCCTTCTTGCCCATGTTGAAAAAGTCATTCCTCGACAATCTGAAAATGAGTGAGTCTGATTGTGTGGAGGTGGCTGATGCCCGTATCGTGTCTGCCCATGGTACCGCTATCATGTCGCAGACAGTATGCAAAGATACCCACTCCCTGAGAGGTTTCTTTGAAAAAGTGTCACAAGCGGTGGTGAATGATGAGGAGCTTTTGCAGAATCGCCTTGCCCCATTGTTTGATGATGCCAACCATTTCGAGGACTGGAAACGTAACAAGCAGAACTTTTTCGTGCCCCGTGTCAGTTGGGAAGAACGAAAAGACGATGAGGTCTTCCTTGGTGTGGACTCAGGCTCCACAACCACTAAGGTGGTGGTGACCGACAGGGAGGGGCGTCTGCTTTTCACCGACTATCGGTCTAACAATGGCGACAGTTTCAATGCTTTCCGGGATGCTCTGTCACGGTTCAAGGAGGAGTGCGAGGCGCACAATTTCCGTCCGGTGATTGCTAACAGCGCTGTTACTGGATATGGGGAGAACTTGCTCAAGACGGCTTTCCACCTGCACCATGGCGTGGTGGAGACGATGGCCCACTATGTAGGCGCGAAGAGTGTCTCTCCTGACGTGTCGTTTATTTTGGATATTGGTGGTCAGGATATGAAGGCCATCTTCATAGAGAATCAGGCGATTCGTCGCTTGGAACTGAACGAGGCCTGCTCTTCTGGATGCGGTTCATTCATTGAGACGTTTGCCAAGATGCTGGGCTACACGGTGGATGATTTTGCCCGTATCGCCTGCGAGGCCCGACACCCATACGATCTCGGCACTCGCTGCACGGTCTTTATGAACTCTAAGGTGAAACAGGCTATGCGTGAGGGAGCTCAGCCCGAAGATATCTCTGCCGGTTTCGCCTATTCTGTAATCAAGAATTGTCTTTTCAAAGTGTTAAAACTCCGTAAGGTGGAGGAGCTTGGCGACCATATCGTGGTGCAAGGCGGTACCTTCAAGAACTTGGCCGTGGTGCGCGCCTTGGAACTGCTGACCGGCAAGGATGTGCGCTTTGCCGACATCCCTGAACTGATGGGCGCATATGGCTGTGCCCTCTTCGCTACGCAACAGCCCCTTGATTTGAAACTTACCCTTGACGACTTGCTCTCTGTGCAACAGTTCAAAACTGAACAGCAGGTGTGTTCTGGTTGTCCTAACCACTGTGCCGTGATGCAATACCGCTTTACAAATGGCAGTGTGTTCTATTCCGGAAATAACTGCGAGAAAGTCTTCTCTAACACTTCCGAGTCCTTGAAGGAGGGACGCAACCAACACCATGAGCGAATCAAATCGCTGTTTTACAGACCTGTTGAACAACTGCACAAGGCTAAACTGAAAATCGGAATTCCCCGTGCGCTGGGTGTGTTCGAACTCTATCCCTTCTGGCATACCCTGTTTGAGAAATGCGGTTTTGCCCCTATCATTTCAGGCCCCTCCACGAATCGACAATACGAGAAGGGCATCCATACGGTGATGTCGGAGAATATTTGCTACCCGGCCAAGCTGATGCATGGGCATGTCTTCGAACTCGCCTCGCGTGGGGTAGATCGAATCTTCTACCCCTATGTGGTGATGGAAGCCAAGGCCGATGACCGTGTGCGCAACAGCTACAATTGTCCGATCGTGGCAGGCTATTCCGACGTGATGCGCAATGCCATCGATACGGAGGAACGCTTCAATATTCCCTTTGATGCACCCGTGATTACCTTCAACAACGAGCAGCTGTTGAAGAAGTCGTGCGTGGCCTACCTTGCCACTTTGGGGGTTCGCAAGAAAGAGGCACTGGAAGCCATCGAGGCTGCTATCAAAGAGCAACAGTCGTATATCGCCAAGCAGCACGCGCGCGCGGGAGAGATAGTGCGAGAAGCGAAGGCCGCCAACCGCATGGTGGTGGTGCTCGCCGGACGGCCTTATCATTCCGATCCGCTCGTGCAACATAAAGTCTCTGACTGCCTTGCCGATATGGGCATCGATGTGGTAACCGAGTTTGTGGCCGGAGAGGCGGATGCCGAGGTGTATGATGAATTAGTGGCCGTTACCCAATGGACCTATCCTAACCGCGTGTTCAAGGCGGCTCATTATGTGGCAAATAGTCCCGATAATGTGCATTTTATGATGATTACCTCTTTCGGATGCGGCCCCGATGCCTTTATCATTGATGAAACCCATGACATTCTTGATCGCAAGGGCAAGAGCTTTACCTTGCTGAAAGTGGACGATGTGAATAATATCGGTTCCCTGCGCCTACGTGTGCGCTCAATGGTTGAGAGCCTCCGGTTCAGTAGCAAGGAGAGGGAGGGAAAGCCCTTCGTTACCACGCCGCCCTTTGAGTTGGCCGACCGCCGGCGCACGATTCTTGCGCCCTATTTCGCAGGTGGCTACTCGGAGTTTATCCCGACTGTCTTCAAAATGGCTGGCTACAACCTCGTGAACTTGCCCATGGGCGACAAGGAGTGTGTGGATCTGGGATTGCAATATGCCAACAATGAGGTCTGCTATCCCGCCACCATCGTGGTTGGCAGCATCCTCAAAGCCCTCCGCAGCGGTCAGTACAACCTTGACGATGTGGCTGTCATTATCACCCAAACGGGTGGGCAATGTCGGGCTACGAACTATATCATGCTTATCAAGAAGGCACTCGTGGCAGCCGGCTTTGAGCATGTCCCCGTGCTTTCCATGGCATTGGGCAATACCCTTGCCAACTATCAGCCTGGCTTCACCATCGACGAGAAGAGCTTCGCCTTGCCGGCACTCAACACACTGTTGTATGCCGACTGCCTGCTGCGACTCTATTACGCCGCACGCCCCCGCGAACGAAAATCCGGCATTGCCCGCGAACTCCATCAGAAATATATCGACCTGGCCCTCCCATTGATAGAACAGCGTGACTATAAGGGAATGAAGAGGTTGATGGGTGAAGCTGTCCAAGAGTTCACCCGCAATATTGACACGAACAAGATATTGCCTCAAGTAGGCGTGGTTGGCGAAATCTATATCAAATACAATACCTTCGGACATCTGAATGTGCTCGACTGGCTGGCCGACCAAGGCGTGGAGGTGATCGCGCCATCTATGTACAATTTCTTTATAAACAGCTTTGTAAACCATCATATCAACAAAAAAATGCACATTAAGGAGGTCAAGTACCCGCTGTTTCTCTATGATACAGTGTACAAGTTGGTATATCGTATGGCGAAGAACTATGATAAGATTTGTGCGCCGTTTCCTTTCTACCGGCCCTTTGCCGATATGTTCCACGATGCCGAACTGGCCTCCAGGATTGTCAATATGGCCGCCAATTTCGGGGAAGGATGGCTTATCCCGGCCGAGATGTCGGCAATGGCCGAAACGGGTGTGCGGAATATCCTCAGTCTCCAACCCTTTGCCTGCATTGCCAACCATGTCATCTCCAAAGGAGTAGAAAAAAAGATCCGTTCTGTATATCCTGACCTGAACCTTCTTTTCATTGACTTCGATGGAGGTACCTCCGAGGCTAATGTCTTCAATAGATTGCATTTTATGATTGAAAACTCCAAATAATATGAAGATGAAACCTTGTCGTTTGTTTCCGCTTTTGATTGTCATGCTGTTGCTTACGGCTTGCCAACGCGATGTGAGCCGTATGGCTGGCGACTATAGCTATAAACTCTCGGGTGAAATAGAGATTGTTGCCGCTGATGGCACTGTGACCCACACGGTGGTGCGCAAGATCGGACAGATGAATATCTTGCGCCAACAAGACAACGATGTATTGGTGACCCTCAACGAGTTGAGTGGCGACGTAGTGGTGATGCAAGGCCAAGTGCGGGGCGACTCGCTGATCTTGGAACCGGCCGAGTTCACGACCACCATTGCAGCGCTGAATGATGATGACCATTCTATAATTGAAGAAATCCTGAATGCCGGAGAGATTGCTGGTATCTATAAGGTCAACGCCTCTGGCCGGGGCGCCTTGGTAGATAATATCCTCATCTTGAAGATGCACTGGATCGGTCGGCAACTGGATACGCCTCAAACAACCATCGAGGGAACTGATTTAACCCTTGTGGCGGAGCGCAATTAAAACAGTTCCAATTGCTCAAGCTGCTTAATATGAAAGCTTTTGCGATGGTATGGTGAGCGGCCGTATTGTCTGATGGCCTCTATTTGCTTTGGGGAGGGGTATCCCTTGTTGTGCTCCCAATCGTACATGGGATACTCTTCGTGTAACTTGACCATCAGGGCATCGCGGTGCGTCTTGGCCAGAATGGAGGCGGCCGCAATGGAAAGATATGTTGCATCTCCCTTGACAATGCAGTGGTAGGGTATCTTCCATTGGTCGTAGAACTTGTTGCCGTCAATGAGGAGCAGATCGGGACGGATGGGAAGGGCGCCGATAGCGTTGTTCATGCATTGTATGGAAGCGCGCAGGATGTTGAGCTTGTCGATATCCCGCTCAGAGATTTCCTGCACCGACCACGCCACGGCATCCCGGCGGATGGTCTCAGCCAGTGCCTCGCGCCTCGCGGCCGTGAGCTGCTTGGAATCGTTGATCTCCTCGTTGTGATAGTCGTAGGGTAGAATGACCGCGGCAGCACACACGGGCCCCGCCACGCAGCCGCGACCGACCTCGTCGCACCCACACTCCACCAAAGGCACCTCCGAATAATGCGATGCTAAAGCCATAAGAACAGGCAGGTGGCAATAATGAAAATGTCGTGCACCCATTTCCGATCTTCTATCAAGACAATTATGCTGAACAATATCGCCGTGGGCAGCAATAAATAGGGTAGGGAAACCTGCATCTCAAAAGGTGAGAAGATACCCATGAAGATGGCAAAGATAAGCAGGAGGATGCAAAGAATGTAACGCTTGCGCAAGACTACCACCTTGTTGTCAAAGTATAACTTGCAACCGAATAGAAATAGCAGCGAGGTGCTGCCCCATACCGCAATGAACACCCAGTCCATCCATCGAAAACTGGGTATCTGATGCAAAACGGTGAAAAAGGCAAACTCCTTGATTTTACCAAAAATGGCCGGAACTTGGTCGGTGAGATAGGCGTAGGTGAAAAGGTATAGATATATAAACAGCACACCCGTCAGCAAAATGGCTATCTCTTTGATTTTGGAAAACCGTGAGACTATCAACACGATGATCATCAACGGGATAAGCCATATAGCGTTGTAATCAAACAAGGTGTTGATACCTATCAGTATACCCGAGGCGAAGGTGCGGTTCTTGATATCGATATTGTGCTCATTTTCAGAGTTCATCATGATGATGAAGGCGGTGGTCAGCACCGTGAAATACACTGGCGTGAAGGTCGAAAACGCGTGACTCATGTTGAAAAGGAGCAACAGGAAGACTATCGGCATGAAAGTCTCGTTGTCAGAGAACTTATTGATGGAGAAAAAGCGCTGCGTGCAGAACATGGTCAGCAACAGCATGGCGATGCTCAAACCTTTGTATGCCCAAGGCTTAACTGCCAACCAAGGCTGGCAAAGCGTGTATAGGTAAGCCTGATGACAGGCAGGGAGGATGCTCATCTGCAGGATGATGGCGGCAATGGCCCATGCCAAAAGGCCGGTGATGGCTACCCACTGAATGATCTTGTTCTTGTTTATGTAATAAAACATACTTATGAAATCAGTTGCAAGAAATATTGGTAATAGTGAATGGGATGTGCCGGCTTGATGGACAATAGGTCGGCAACAGTGCACGCATCCTGCACCAGACTATGGTGCGTGAAACGGCAGGTCTCCACCAAGACTTGCTCCGTGGAGTACTCATACAATCCATTGTCAATGCGGCAAAGGGCATCCTCTACAGTCATACGGAAGTAATATTGCATCCGCTGGGTGCTGAGCAGATAGTCGGAGCCCGTTGCTGCCTGCACTATAGACAGCTCGTTGGAAGTCCATTGCGGGGCGACTGGCACCACGATCTTGCCAGATAGCAGACAAGCGAAAAAAGCGGCGTATGATTGTACATCCTGCTCCATCAATAGAAGAATGGTGGTGGGGGTGATGGTGTCTAACTCGTTCATGATTGGGGATATATACTGGGTAAAGGCAGCGTTTGTAAACTTCTGCTGCCCCAATGATAGACAGGTCTCATTGGGATGAATCCTGACCCTCCTCAGAAACGGTGCTATAACTTCGTTGTAGAACATAACAAATCGATGCCGCAAAAATAATATTTTCAATCGATTTCAGATAGCATAAAATTCGTATTTTTGCGCCCCATTTATATTAGTGAATAATATTAATTTTGATACAATGAAAACCCTATTCAAACTATCCCTGGCCGGCATCTTGACCATGATGCTGTCTGTCGTGAACCTGCAAGCTCAAGATGATCAACGTCTGGAACCTCAGGATACGTTGAGACTGACATATTGCTTGAACGAGTTCCCCATACATTATGAAGGCGTGAATTTTCCCACACCAGGCACCTATGTGAACTGGATTGTTGATTCTACCGGAAGCGACAGCACGGTCTATCTGTGCCAGATAGCCGCCTATCCGCAATTCGACACCACAATTACGGAGGCCTACTGCCAATATCCAATCTATTATGGCGAATATGTGATTTTGGATACCGGTATGTATAATTTTGCCTACCCGGATGTGAATGGCTGTGACAGTATTTACCATATTCACTTCGTCTATCTGCCCAGCTACGATATGCACGATACGCTGTCGGTGACTGTCTGTTCACAAGATCTGCCGTATGTGTTGGATTCCTTGCATGTATTTGACCAGGCGGGTGTCTATGCGGTCCGCTACCCCACGATGGATGGTTGCGACAGCCTGACCCTTCACTTCACCCTCTCTGTGTTGCAAACACAATATGATACGCTGACGTGGAATGTGTGTGAAACCAATTATCCGCTGGTGCTTGACCCAACCCTTCAAAGTGGCGGACACATTACCTGGGAACGAGTCTATGATGCTCCTACTGCCGATCCGAGCTATTTCTATTTCCAAGGTCCCGGTGTTTACAGTGTATTGCTCGACACCACTGCGTTTTGTCCGGACGTGACCCGCATGGTGGTGGTTACCCAAGAGATGATAGATACCCTGCGCATAGAGGTATGCGATACCGAGTTGCCATACGATTTTCAAGGTGTCATGCTGATGAGCGACACGCTCTTCGCTGTGCCTATCCCCGATTGCGACACGAATATGCAGGTGCTCTTCATGGTGCATCCCTCCTACAATTTTGTTACTTACGACACGATTGTGATATGCCAGAATCAGATGCCTTATGACGATCCGAATACCAATATCACCTACCTTACGCCCGGTGTGGTGGAGGTGCACACCCATTCCATGTATGGTTGCGACAGTCTGCTTACCTACCTGACAGTGGAGGTGGCAGAAAACCCCGTTGACACGATGACGCTGACGGTGTGCGACAACCAGTATCCACTCCAATATGCCGACTCCCTGATCAGCGAGGCTGGTGAATATGACGTGGTGGTGCCCGATACGGCAGGTGGATGCGATATTTTCCGCCATCTCTTCGTGGAGACAGCCCCCACCTATCACGACACCTTGGAGGTGACCACCTGCTCTAACGTGCCTTTTGTGTATGCCGATTCATCTCTGATCGAGCCCGGCTACTACGATTTCCTTTTTCCGTCGGTGGATGGCTGCGACAGCATCATCACCCTGAATCTTACGTTGCTGCCCTCCTATGTGATGGACACCATATCCTTCACAGTGTGCGAGAACGATCTGCCGTTCGTGTACGATGGCATTTCGTACAACGCCACCGGCACTTATGACGTTCACTATACCACAGTGGATGGCTGCGACAGCTTGTTGCCGTTGCACTTGCACGTGAACCCAATCCTCTATAACTCTGACACCCTGTATCGTGAAATCTGCTCCAATGAGTTGCCGATAACCGCATACGGGCGCGTGCTTACGGAAGCTGGCTTGTACACGTATGTAACCACTTCCACGGTGACGGGCTGCGACTCTGTGTTCTATTATCGTTTGATTGTGCATCAGAATCCCAATGTGCAGATTCTGGGCCGCACAGAGTTCTGTCAAGGCTCCTCTACTATTATCACAGCGTCAGGCGCTTCCACCTATGAGTGGAGCTCCGGAGAGTTGACCCGTTCCATCACCACCTCTTTTGTGGGACTCTACACGGTGACGGGGACCGATACTCATGGCTGTACTTCTACCGCCCAGGTGACTTTGACTTCCCAGCAGGTGACTGCTTCCATTTTGGGTAATCGTTTCTTCTGTGAGAACGGGAGCACCACACTGACCGCTTCGGGTAACGAACCTTACGTTTACCAATGGTATGATGGCAGCACCACACCGAGCGTGGAGATCAATGCTCCCGGTGTTTATGCCGTCACCGTGACCAATGCATTGGGCTGTACGGCTGTGATCTCTGCCAATGTGACGCAATATGCCCTCCCGAGTCCGACCATTACCGGTTCACTCTCTATCTGCCAAGGCTCCTCCACTATTCTGCGAGCCAATGGTGGTATCAGCTATCAGTGGGACGATGGCTCAACCCAGGCCCTTCTGACCGTCACGACAACCGGCACTTATACCGTGACCGTGACCGGCAACAATGGCTGTAGCGCCGTGGCTTCCACCACGGTCATTGTGAACCCGACCCCAAATCTCACGCTACTGGCCAATGAGATTCTTTGCAACGGACAGTCAGTGTCAATCTATGCTATCTCGAACCCGGGCAATACCTATAACTGGTCCACAGGCCAGAATACCTCTTTTATCACTGTGTCGCCTACATCCACCACCATGTACACTGTACTGGTGACGGACGCCAACGGATGTACCAATATGGCCAGCACCACCATTTCGGTGACCCAAGCTCCTACCGTCTTTATTAACGGGGAAACCTCCATCTGCCAGGGCAGCACCAGTACGCTGACAGCCACTGGCGGGCACTCTTATCTGTGGAGCAACGGGAGTACCTCCAGCGCCATTAACGTCACATCATCCGGCACCTACTCGGTGACCGCCTCCGATGTGAATGGATGCACGGGCACCACCTCTGCCACAGTCCAAGTGAGTCCATTGCCTAACGCATCTATATCTGGCAATACCGATATCTGCCAAGGCAGCTCAACCGTCTTGACCGCTCCGGAGGGCTACTCCTACCTCTGGTCTAATAATAACACCACCCGTTCCATCACCGTGACTACCTCCGGCAATTATGCCGTGACTATCACCAATGCCAACGGCTGTTCAGCCGTGGGCACCACTACGGTGACCGTGCACGAGAAACCAACCCTGAACCTCAGTGTACAGAACACCATTTGCCAAGGAGAAACCTTTACCTACACTTTACCCCAATCTGAGAATGTGACTTATGCTTGGTCGAATGGAGCTGCCGGTAACGAAATTACAGTAAGCACGACCGGCACCTATTCGGTGACTGCTACCAACCAGTTTAACTGTTCTATGTCGGCATCCTCTCAGCTGACGGTTCTCCAAACACCTACAGCTGTCATTGATGGCCAGTCCACTATTTGTCAGGGACAGACTGCCCACCTGACCGCTTCAGGCGGTTCAAGCTATGTGTGGAACGATGGTTCTACACAGAACTACCTGAATGTCACAACCTCCGGTACATACACCGTCACGGTCTCTAACGCCAATGGCTGTACCGCCACTACTTTCGCAATGGTGACCGTGAACCCGACCCCTGCGGTGAGTCTCTATTCCACTCCAATATGCGCTGGGCAGACCTATACCTATACGCTTCCTCAGGCTGAGAATGTGGTCTATAGTTGGTCGAATGGCGCCAACGGGTATCAATTAACCGTGGATTCAGCAGCCTTATATACAGTGACTGCCACCAATGCTTTTGGCTGTACGGCAACCGCCGCCAACCAGTTAGTGGTTCATCCATTGCCTAATCTGCAAATCCAAGGTAATACCTCTATTTGTCGTGGTGATCCGGCAATCCTGTCCGCTTCCGGAGGCAATGCCTATTTGTGGTCGAATGGCGCCACCACGCAAGACATAGCTATGTATCCAACTGCCACCTCCTTCTATTCGGTGACGGCTACGACCATCTACGGATGTTCTGCCACTGCATCGGTGACGGTGACTGTCAAGGTACTTCCCACTATCAACTTCAGTGGCAATACCGCTTTCTGCGAAGGCAGTACTACTACAATTTCAGTTACTGGCGGTAATAACTATGTGTGGTCCAATGGCTCTACCAGCAGCTCCATGGTCGTGTCGATGCCGGGCCTCTATTTCGTGACGGCCACCAACTCTTTGGGCTGTTCCCGTCGCGATTCGGTGGTGGTG
The DNA here is from genome assembly GCA_937901455.1 of uncultured Bacteroidales bacterium. Taxonomy (GTDB): domain Bacteria; phylum Bacteroidota; class Bacteroidia; order Bacteroidales; family WCHB1-69; genus F23-D06. Next base: position 11,069 of record CALDIA010000080.1, read on the forward strand.
ACGCAATTGCCACTGCCGCAGATTACCATTTCCGGCAACGCCAATGTATGCCAAGGCGAGTCAACGGTGCTGACCGCCGACGGAGCCTCTCAGTTTGTGTGGAACACCCAGGATAACGGACCGTCTCTTTATGTGACCCCGCAGGCCACGACCATATATACCGTGACGGGCACAAACGCCCAAGGCTGTAGCGCTTCCGCCTCCAAGACAGTCACGGTAAATGCTCTGCCGAACGTGCAGATTTCCGGGCCGCTGGTGATTTGCCAGGGACAATCCTCCACGCTGACCGCCACAGGCGGCAATACCTACCAGTGGAGCACTGGCAGCACCGCCGCCAATATCCAAGCCTCCCAAAGTGGTAATTATACTGTGGTGGCCACCTCTGCCAACGGTTGCTCTGCCTCACAGACAGTCAACCTGACGGTGAACCCTGCCCCTGTGGTCTCCATCTCCGGTGACGCCACGCTCTGCGAAAATCAGACTCAGACACTCACCGCCCAGGGTGCCTCCTCCTACCAATGGAGCAATGGCGCCACTGCCGATCAGATTGAAATCCCCATCGGAGGCCAATATTCAGTGACCGGTACCAATGACTACGGCTGCAGCACCACTGCTTCTATTACGGTGGCTTCACTGCCTGTGCCGTTCGTCTCTATTATCGGCCAATCCGAGTACTGCCAAGGCTCTTCCACAACACTGTACGCCTCCTCCAACGCAGCACAGTATGCATGGAGCAACGGCGCTACGACCCAATCGATCACTATTGATGCACTCCAAAGCGATCTCTATAAGCTGACGGTGACCGCCGACAACGGCTGCCAGAATGTGGACTCTGTGTTTGTGACTATGCACGAGACATATACCCAGACTTTGACGGATGAAATCTGCCAGGGACAGCCATACACCGCCAATGGCTTTAACCTGCCAGAACAGGCTGACGCCGGCACTTTCACCTATACGCAACACCTGCAGACCCAATTCGGCTGCGACAGCGTGATTACACTCACCCTTACGGTAAATCCGCTGCCTGTCATAGTGGGCGAAATCTCCGGCTATGCCAATATCACCAACTACGGTTCTTATATGTACACCGTGACTGCTACCAATGTGAACCGCTACGAGTGGCGCGTTACCCATCCCCAATGGACCCTGACCGACAATAATGTGAATACTGCTTTCCTGCAAATAAACTCCAATGGCACCGGTATTCTGACCGCCAAAGTGATCAACAACTGCGGTTATACAGAAAAGTCAATCACCATATCTTGTGGCGTGGATGTCCAAGAGTACGTCAATGAGACGCAGATCCTGATATATCCAAATCCAGTGCAGAATGTGCTGACCGTGCGTGTGGACAACGCCAAGGTAGAGGTTTCCCTTGTGACGCTCATTGACCAGCAAGGACGTACCCTCCAAAACGTGCCCGTCTATGACGGAACTGCTCAAATCAACTGCGGACAATATGCTGCTGGCACTTACTACGTGCGCTGCTTCGACGGCAACAAACAGGTTGTGGATGTCCGCAAAGTCATCATTACTCGATAATAACAATCAATCTTAACGATAGAAGGATATATGGAATACAATTTTCAAGAAATTGAAGCCAAATGGCAGAAAATATGGAAAGAGACGAATATTTATAAGACGGATATTGATCTCCAACGCCCCAAGTACTATGTGTTGGACATGTTCCCATACCCATCGGGTGCAGGCTTGCATGTGGGACATCCATTAGGATACATCGCCTCAGATATATATGCCAGATATAAACGACAGAAAGGCTTTAATGTATTGCATCCAATGGGGTATGATGCCTTCGGTCTTCCCGCAGAACAATATGCTATCCAAACAGGCCAGCAGCCTGCGATTACCACCGAGCGCAATATTCAGCGCTATCGCGAACAACTCGACAAGATCGGCTTCGCCTTCGACTGGGACCGCGAGTTCCGCACCTGCGACCCCGATTATTACAAGTGGACCCAGTGGACCTTTATCCAGATCTTTAACTCCTATTATTGTCTGAAGTCTGACAAGGCCCGCCCTATCGCAGAGTTGATAGAGCATTTCCGGACTGCCGGTACCGATGACCTGGAGGTGGCACAAACATCCCCGATGACCTTCACTTCCGAGGAGTGGAATGCCGCCACTGAAAAAGAACAACAGGAAATTCTGATGAACTATCGACTGGCCTACTTGGCCGATACGTGGGTCAACTGGTGCCCTAAGCTGGGCACGGTACTCGCCAATGATGAGGTCGTAAACGGACTCTCCGTGCGTGGCGGCTTTCCCGTCGAACGTAAACTGATGAAGCAGTGGATTCTGCGCGTGTCAGCATACGCTGAGCGCCTCCTCAAGGGCCTTGACACGGTGGACTGGACCGATTCGCTGAAAGAGATACAGCGCAACTGGATAGGCCGTAGCGAAGGCGCCGCTGTCTGGTTTCCGCTGGCTAAACAAGGCCCTGCCGACTGGAAAACCATCTATATGGGCAACATTCAGGGCGTGGAAGACGAACCCGCTTTCGAGATCTTCACAACCCGTCCTGACACAATCTTTGGCGTTACCTTCATGGTGCTCTGTCCCGAGCACGAGATGATACCCGCCATTACTACTCCAGCGCAAAAAGCGGAGGTGGAAGCTTATGTCACCTGGGCTAAGAACCGTTCAGAGCGCGAACGCCAAGCCGAGGTCAAGAAGGTGAGCGGTGTGTTCACCGGCGCCTTTGCCGTGAATCCCATCACCGATGAGCATATCCCTATCTGGGTGAGCGATTATGTGCTGGCCGACTATGGTACCGGCGCCATCATGGCCGTGCCGGCCCACGATAGCCGCGACTACGCCTTCGCCA
>CALDIA010000081.1 GCA_937901455.1 uncultured Bacteroidales bacterium
AACATGATGATGCAGACCATCGGCAAATCGGTGCGCGCCTCGTTCCTGGCCATGGCGCGCCAGGGGCTGTTCTTCGTGCCGATGGTGCTGATACTGCCCCGGCTGTTCGGGCTGCCCCACATCGGGAATCTCGGCGACCTCTGCCTCTTCCTTCTCCCGTTCATGCTGGCGACCATCGCCTTCAGCATGACGGTAGGGGCGTTCGTCCGCGAGCGCGATACAGTGGTACTCACCTGCATATTCTTCAGCGTGATCCTGCTTTTCCTATCCGGAATAATCTGGCCGCGCTCCAATATGCCCGCATTCTGGCGCTATTTCTCCTACATCTTCCCCTCCACCCACGGCATCCAGGGCTTTGTCCGCATCAACTCTATGGGCGCGACGCTCAAGCAGGTGCAGTTCGAGTACCTCATGCTGTGGATCCAGTCCGGCGCCTACTTCTTGCTGTCGTGCCTGTTCTACCGCCTGTTCTTCCTGCAGGAACGGCTAAAACAGAAACATACGGTAATTTCACAGGAATAATCTGAAAAAAATCCTATTTTTGCCGGATAGAATTGTATATGTTTACAAATGATAGTAAACGAATTGAATTGATTTTACGGATTTTAATACTATGAGACCAACCTTTTTGAAGAGAAGGAGCCTTGAGTCGTTGAAGCCTCTGCGTATTTTCACCCCTTTCACTGTGAGAAACGCCCTCTATGTGGCTCTCCCAACAGGCTTTATCCTGACAGTCATCACGTTGCTCGGCAAACTGAACACGCAGACTTGGACGGTCGCGCCCGACTTCCACTTTGTGCTGACACTTTCGCTGAACTGTGCGCTTTTCTTCCTGTTGTTCCTCTATGTCTTCAGCATTATCAAGAGTGGAATGAGTGAGGCGTGGCGTTTTGTGCTGGCCTCTTTGGGCGCTTTGGTTATTGCGGCCGCATTCTCTCTGCTTTCCAATTGGGTGAAAAACCAAATGTATGAGGGGCAACTCTTAGAACATATTGGTAACAACGTCCTTAAAGATAGTCTGATAGCGGTCACCACCATCATGATTACGGTGCTGATTTACCTGCTTAGTCGGCGGCATCAGATGGAGATGGAATACGAACACCTTCAGGCGGAGAATCTGCTGATACGATACGAAACCCTTGAAAACCAGTTGGATCCGCATTTTCTGTTCAATTCACTGAACACATTGAGCGGCTTGATCGGGACGGATGACGACAAGGCGCAGGAGTACCTGATGCAGTTGGCCTCCACCTACCGCTACACCATCCAACAGAACAAGCTGGTGCCTTTGGCCGACGAGCTCTCCTTCACCAATGCCTACCTCTACATGATGAATATCCGTTATGGGGACAACCTCACCGTCGTTCAGCATCTTGACGGAGTGCAAAGCGGCTATTACGTGGTACCCATCAGTGTGCAGCTGCTGTTGGAGAATGCCATCAAGCATAATGTGGTCAGCAATAGGCATCCGCTCACTGTCACCATCGAAGCCATAGGACAAGACACTTTGCGGGTCCGGAATCCGCTGTGCGCCAAGGAAGAGGACACGACCACAGAGGGCATCGGCCTTTCCAACCTGGACAAACGGTATGAGCTGATTGCCGGCGAGCACATTTCAGTCAGCAATGACGGGACGGAATTTTGCGTGGACATTCCGCTCGTTCCTGCGAATAGGGTAGGCTCCATTCTATCAAAGATGGGCGAAGACAATTTATAGATTATTTCCGGGACAGAAAACAGAGAAAAAATGAATGCAATGAAAAAAGTGGTGATTATAGAAGACGAAACCATTGCGGCACAAAGGCTGGCCAGTTTGTTGGCAGATGTTTCGCCGGAAAGCGTTGTGGAACAAGTGCTTCAGTCGGTGGAAGACACGGTGGAGTGGTTTTCGGGGCACGCTTTCCCGGATATCGTGTTCATGGACATTCATCTGGCCGACGGTAACGCCTTCCGCATCTTCGACAAGGTCACGTTCCCCTGTCCCATCATCTTCACGACCGCATACGACCAGTATGCACTGCAGGCCTTCAAGGTGAATAGCATCGACTACCTGCTCAAGCCCATCCGCAAGGAGGACCTGCAACGGGCATTGGATAAATGGGCTGCATTTACCAAAGACGGATCAAAAAACATCGACAACCAGCAGTTCGATGCCTTGCTTGAGATGCTCGGCCGGCAGACGCGGCGGCATCCGTCCTACTTCCTCATCCCCCTCAAGGATAAGCTGGTGCCGTTGGCGGTCAGCGAGATAGCCTGCTTCTACTTGGAGGATAAAGTATCGCGGGCGTTGACCTACTCGGGTAAAACCGTGGTAATCGGCAAGCCCTTGGATGTGATTGCTGAACAACTCGACCCTGCGCTCTTTTTCAGAGCCAACCGCCAGTTTGTGGTGGCGCACAAAGCTATTGAGGGCATTACGGTCTGGTTTGGCGGTAAGCTGCGGCTCACCCTGTCGGCGCCCGCTCCGGAAGACATTATCATTAGCAAACAACGCGTCCCCGAGTTCAAGGAATGGTATATGCAATAGTCCAGATTTTCCGTATTTAGCGGTTGTAAATTGATCTATAGCAAGAAGAAATGACCTTTGAAAAACCTCATAAATAATATGAAAAAGGATAACTACTGGATGCTCGCCACTATCTTAGCTGTTGTTTTGACAAGCTGCGGCATCACCCCAAAGGAGAATTTTGCTTATGAGCTTGCATGGCGCAATGCCGGCCTGGATGTGACGCTCACCTACACGCATCCCCAAACCGACACCGTGACGCTATTCTACGGAGATCCCTGGCTGGGCGGGCAGTCCGACATCTTCTCCTGTGTGAAGGATCTGGAAGTCGAGGGCGCCGCTTGGGTGGCCGACAGTGTTTGGTCACGGATACAACTGTTTGATTTCAAGGCAAATCCCGTCAAGATAAACTATCGCGTGGAGC
>CALDIA010000082.1 GCA_937901455.1 uncultured Bacteroidales bacterium
GGGTGCGTTGCGGCCCACCACATACACGGAACCGATGGTGGTGCGGAAAACACAGCTGTGTGTGGGGCTGTAGTTGTTGGTAATGCCGACTTGGTAGTACATATAGTTATAGCACACATCTGCCGTATCCACATAGTGTCTGTCGGCGTTGGCAGGGATAGTGGCAAATGGGGTGGTAGGAAAATCCGATTCAAAATCACGCATCTTATACAGAAAATAGGTGTCGCCCCAAGTAGTTCCAGCCATGTTGGCAGAAGGGGCCTCCCATTCCAGGATTACCAAAGAACTGTCCGCGTTAGGGGTAACGGTGATGCTGATAGTTTGTACTGTATTGGAGTTGTAAGTGTTGCCCGCAGCATCCACCGCCTCAATATAGCAAGTGTAGGTGTTGGAAGTGGGGATGTTGTTGAGTACCGTGCTCCCGTAATTGCACATAGTGTAGTTGTTGCTGGGGGTCACAGAGCCAACTATGACACCATTGACGTAAAAGTTATATGACACAAACTGCGCACAATCGGAGGAATTGTCCCACGACATCTTAACGCGGGTGTTGTTGTTTTGTAACTCCACACATTGCAGAATGGGTGGCTCTAAGGCAAAAGTCATCAGAGAAATGGACCAAAGGAAAAATGTATATATGAAGCGTTTTGCCATAAATGTCTAAGTGTTATAATTTGTAGCCAACGATAATGTTGGTGAATTTATTGTATTCGAAGAATATTTTTGCCGTTTCCATAAGCTGCTCGGGCGATAGTTGCTGCATGTGTTGCAAAAAGTGTTGCACTTCCGACTGATCACTTCCCAGTTTGTTCCAAAAGGCAAACTTCTCCATATAGGCTACACTGGTGCTCAGTCCTTGCAATATGGTGCCCGACAGATAGGTTTTGACTGTTGTAAGCTCCACTTCGGAGATGGGCTCGTTTTGCAGTCTTTCCAATTCTTCATAACAGGCGTCGATGGCAGCATTGGTGTGGTTGGCGTTGACATCGCTTTGGATGCTGAAGATGGACTGTTTTCCGAAATAGACGGAGTCGCAGCCGATGCCGTAGGTGTAGCCATGTTTTTCACGTATGCGCTGCATTAGACGAGAGCCAAAGTAGCCGCCCGTAATGGTGGAGAGCACAGAGAGTGTATGGTGGTTATCATCGGTGAAGGCTAAGCCCGGGCGACATAGCACGATGGAGGATTGCACGCTGCCGGGTACCTCTTGGTACAAGTCGTGACATTCAGAAGCCGGCATCGTAAACAGCGGTAATGCTTCAGTTGCTTGTCCGCAGGCAATATGCCCAAAGGTGTCTGCGATACAGGCGTAGGTGGTCTCGTCAATATTGCCAGTGGCGTATATGGTAATATTGTCAGCGCAGAAGGTCTGCCGATGATATGCCTGCATGTCGGCGATGGTGATGCGACGATAGCTATCCTCGTTGGATAGCCTTCCGGCGGCACAAGATTCGCCGATCATGGCGTTGAGCATCATGCGGGTGGCTACAAAGTTGTTTTTTTTGAGATTATTGCGCAAGGCGACCAGACGTTGCTCCCGAAAAAGCTCCATGTTTTCGACCCGATAGCGTGGCGCCGACATGAATTCGTAGATCAAGGGCAGAATTTCGGGTATGTTGCGCTTGGGCATTACCATCTTGATATTGATGTTGTCAAGATCAATTTCCGTATTGTACGTGGATCCGTAGTAGTCAAAAAGATCCACCATCTCATTGGCGGTGTGCCGCGGGGAACTCTCTTTCAACAAACCATAAGTGAAGATGGATAGATGCTTCAATGGCTCTCTGATGGTACCCCCTTTTATGCTGACGATCAGATGGATGAGGTCTAACGTGTCGTTTTTGAACAAGTATATAGGAATTCCATTGGACAAACACTGTCGAATGGGGTTCTCTAATTGCAGTGTGTCAATAGGTTTTATAGGAGGTGCTGAAGTTCTGTCTGTCATATTGGATTAGTGAAGATCTAACAGGAGGATTTGGCCTTTTTGGGTGTGTTGTTTCCCGTCAGGGTCGGTGAAGCGGACTATATATATATAGGCGTCTCCTGGCAGGAGGGTGCCATGCTGATAACCATCCCAACCTTGGTCAATGTGCTGGGAAGTAAAGACGCATGTGCCAGTACGTGAGAAAATGTTCATTTCAAAGTCACGGGTCTCAAAGTCAGCCCGTGCATAGAAGATGTCATTTTTGCCATCTCCGTTTGGGGTGAATGAGTTTGGAATGAAGAGTGTGAACTGGTTGTCGGCTTCCCCCTCGGAGGAAGAGTTCTTCTCGGTCGTGGGTGTGGCGGGTGCTTCGCTTTGGATGGCATTATGGGATGACGTGGATGGGGCTGAAGCCGAAGCTATATCGTTGATTCTAAGGCCATCGATTGTGTTGTTCTGCGGTTTATGTGAAGTGGTGATTGGCTGAAGGCTCACGTTGTGTTGAGCTGGCATGGCCACGTCATCAGTTATGGAAGGATCCGTCTCAATTGTCGGTACGGGTCCCTCAGATGTGGGTGTGGCATTTGAGGGTATGGCGACGGTACTCGTGGTGTAGGCAACATTTTGTTGCAGGACAGGAGTTTCTGAGTTGCCAGTCTTTTCACTAACCTGCGGAATAGGCTCAGAGGTGATTTTGGAAACGCTTTCGGAGACTGGAGCTTCTTGGCGAGGCCATGCAAAGATAGCCACGAGTACGGCAGAGACCACCAGTAGGCCAAGCCCACCATAGATGCCCGTGCGGCGGAATCTTGCACGGCGGTTGTGCGCAAGGAGCCGCTTGTCAGAAGCAATGGCTTCCCACTCTTGCCCATTCACCGGTACGGTATATTCTGTCAATGATTTCAATATGTCTTTCATAATATCTCTATCTCCTTTCCTAAATAGTCTTTTATCTTCTTTCGTAATGACTCCTTTGAACGCGATATCAATGTCCGAACGTTGGATTGTGTGAGGCCCAGCATCTTGGTGACCTCTTCTTGGGAGTACCCGTCCACCACGTGCAGGTTGAAGACCATCCTTTGATTCGGCGAGAGTTGGTTGATCAGTGTCACGAGCTGCTCCATGGAAAGTGTGTCATTGGGGCGCGATGGCTCGGGATAGTCAATCTCATACTCATCAGTGGACGCTGTCTTGCGCAATTGCATGGCCCGGTAGTGGTCAATGCACTTGTTGACTGTGGTGCGGTACACCCATGATGTCAGCGAGGATACTTCCTTGTAGTTGCCGATGTGTGTCAGTATGTGTACGACCACATCGTGGAACAAGTCCTTCGAGTCCTCCGTCTCATACCCCGTATATCTGTAGCAGATACCCTTTATCATGGGACCATACTCATGATAAAACTGCTCTTGATAGGCAGGGATGCCCCGCTTGCATCCGTTGATCAGATCCTTCTCCTTGTCAGTCATTGTTTAGAGTACACTTTTGTATGACGATTAGGCGTCAGTATTATTACACCGTACCAGAATTTTTTTTTTCTTTGCACTTTCTATTTAAGAAGATGAACAAACTGCAAAAATCGTATTTTTTACAAAAGGATGTGGTCTTCTTGGCAAAAGATTTGTTAGGAAAATATCTTTTTTCCAAGATAGATGGTCAGATTTCAGGAGGAATTATTTCTGAAACAGAGGCTTATGTGGCAGATGTGGACAAGGCCTCCCATGCATACAATCATCGGCGAACCAAACGTAATGAGATGATGTATCATGAGGGTGGGGTGGTGTACATGTATCTCTGTTATGGGATGCATTACATGTTCAACATTATCACTAATGCACAAGATGTTGCCGATGCTGTGCTCATCAGGGGGATTGTTCCGACTCATGGGGAGGAGCTGATGTTGCGGCGCACGGGTAAATCCCATATTACACCCGCGCTTACGTCTGGTCCCGGAAAGGTGAGCAAGGCCTTGGGACTGACGTTATCTGACAATGGTTGCCCGCTTCCATCTGAGAGGATTTGGGTTGAAGATCGTGGCTTGATTGTGTCTCCCGAGCATATTTTGACTACATCCCGTATCGGTGTTCATTATGCAGGGGAAGATGCGTTGCTGCCGTATCGATTTGTGTATCAGTTGCATTAGAGGTCAACGCCTGGGGCAGGTTCAGGCTTCGCACTGTCCTGCTCGTTTACGAACTGCTTGTTAAGTATTGACTCCAAAGGGCGTAGTAGCAACGAGTCTGGTAACTGCGCGCTCATTTTCATTTTGGAGACATTCTCAGATGCTTCGTTGAAAATCTTCATGGATAGTTCTTTGTCGCCGACATAATACTCCATGGAGGTGACAAACTGCTGTTTTGTAACGCTGTATTTCTTGAAGATGTCGTTGTAAAGCACAATGGTCAAGCGGTCGCGTTCCTCTCCGGAGAGGGAGTCGTATGAGGCATAGATAAAGGCCTCAGCCATATAGCAATCGGTGAGCAGATTGACCATTGTTTTTTTGTTGATAAGATTTTCTGGCTTTTTGCTGGCTACTTGACTCTTATGGCAGGAGATGATTGTCAGGCAGATGCCGCTCAGTACTATGAAAAGGATGAATGTTCGTTTCATGATATTTGTTCTGATGGGTTATGCAATGGGGTGAGGCCGAGTTTCCGGCCTTCGTCGATCATTCGTTGCAGGGCAGCCTCTCTGGTATTGTCAATTTCGCAGTCAAGGATGGCATTGCTGACAGCCTCTTTGATGATGCCTATTTCACGGCAGGGCGTCAGGTCAAACGTGGTCATGATATCCTCGCCTGTGATAGGTGGGCGCCAGTTGCGCATGCGGTCTTTCTCCTCAATTTCTATGAGTTTTTCACGCACTTTCTCGAAATTACGGAAGCAGCGGTGTATTTTGGAGGAGTTTTTGGAGGTGACATCGGCTTCACAGAGCATCATGAGGTCGTCAATGTCTTCGCCCGCCTCGAAAAGGAGTCGCCGAACCGCAGAGTCTGTAATGGTATCTTCCACCAAGGCAATGGGGCGCAGGTGCAAGCCGACCAGTTTCTGCACATATTTCATTTTCTCATTGTTGGGCATGTGTAGTCGGTGAAAGATTTTGCTCACCATTTTGCTGCCTACCACCTCATGTCCGTGGAAAGTCCATCCGGCGGCAGGGTCGAAGCGTTTGGTCAGCGGCTTGGCGATGTCGTGTAGCAGTGCAGCCCACACCAGCCATAGATTGGTGGTGGACATGGCAATGTTGTCCACTACCTCCAAGGTATGCAGAAAGTTGTCTTTATGCCCTTTTCCATTGATGATGTCCACTCCTTTCAGGGAGATGATTTCGGGCAGGAATTGGGCCAGCAGGCCGGCTTCATCTAATAATTTGATGCCGCGCGATGGCCGGATGCAAAGCAGTATTTTGTTGAACTCTTCCACAATGCGTTCGGAAGAGATGATTTCCAGACGATGTGCGTTGCGTTGTATGGACTCAAAGGTCTCGGGGTAAATGTCGAAGTTGAGTTGGGTGGCGAAGCGGATGGCGCGCATCATGCGCAAGGGATCATCGGAGAAAGTCTTGTCCGGGTCGCAGGGCGTGCGGATTATCTTGCATTGTATGTCGCCCAACCCATCAAAAGGGTCGATGAGCTCGTAGCGTTGCGGCCCGTTGAGAGCGATGGCCATGGCATTGATGGTGAAGTCGCGGCGTAATTGGTCGTCTTCCAAAGTGCCATCCTCCACGATGGGCTTTCGGGAATCTTGCCGGTACGACTCTTTGCGCGCCCCCACAAACTCAATGTCGGAGTCGTGAAACCTGAACTGGGCAGTGCCGAAGTTCTTGTAAATGTTGACATGCAGGTCGGGGGAAATCAGTGCCGCGGTGGCTGTGGCTAATGCAATGCCACTGCCCACCGTGACGATGTCAATGTCGGTGTTGTGGCGGCGCATGACAACGTCTCTGACAACACCACCCACCACGTAGGCCTCCAAACCTAAACTGTCAGCAGCTTCGGCAACAATAGGATATATGGGATGGTTGAGGTAGTTTTGGTAGTTCATGATGATTATTTTCGATATTGACCGATTAAGATGCCCGAAACGTTCCAGGAACTGAAACTGCCTCCTTCAGGTTCTCCCTCGGGAATGGCTACTGTCAAGGTGTGCTTGCCGGGTTTCAGTCCGGTCAGGTTGATATATGTAGGTTGAGTGGCTGTGCCAGGGCACCAGCCAGAGCGAGAATAGTCGGAGGAAGACATGCCGTTCCAGAAATTTCCTGATGCTGGGTTGGAAGTGCGATGGGTGCCGCAATCCTCCCGCCAGGGGGTGTAACTATAATAGCGCTTTCCATCAATGAGGATGACGTTCTCCTTAGGCACAAACTCGTCGCCAGTGTCCCAGCCGCCATGCCCAGTGGTGATGTAACGCAGCAACAACCGCTCAGCATTGGCAGGCACCTCAAAGGTGACGGTTAGACTGTCGGTGCGGAAGAAACTACCGTAGTTCTGCCCAGCCATCTCCATGATGTTGCAGGTGTTGAACAAAGGCTCTGCAATGTAAAATCTATCGTCGGAGAATGACCAAGTGTCACCTTCAGGGTAGGCTTTCAGCGTGAGCGACAATTTGTGTCCGCCTTTGTCGTAATTTCCGATATAGGCTCCGATGTACACATCCCCGCTGAGCCACGGCCGTAGCTCGCTGACATCTTGCTTGTAGTACACCTCATCGGCCCACTCCCTGTCAGACAAAGAACGGTATTGGTTGTAGTGCCGTACCCCGAACGGTGTGAAAAAACGAACCATCTCAATGGCAGGCAGATAATTGTCTGTCTTGACTATGCCTTGATATTGACTCCCGTTGCGGTCGGTGAAGATGGGGAGTACGCCAACGCTGTCAACGAAAGCTTGGAGCATGCTTTTCGGCGTTGAAGCCGGAATGATGAAGATGGAGCCGGTGCGGTCGTATGCATCCCCATTCGAATATTCTGTAATCTCTGCAAAGATCTTATAATGTTCGGGCAACAAGTCCATCTTTACCCGCTTTAAGATTAAGGTCCCGTTAGCACAACGTATCACGCTGTCGTATGGAAACTCGACAGGCTTTTGAATGCCCGGGTTAAAACAGATCTGATCGTCTTCGAAAATCTTTTTGGTGAGCACCTTGCGATCCACTTCTGTCTGATTCAACTCTTTGGATCCTTTGCGTGTTCCGAGGTATGCTGGTACAATCTGTTTGAGTTTTTTGTCTTTAACCACTTTAGTTAGTTGCATATAGGCATTGCCGTTTCTGCAATATTGCACCAATGTGCCCGGTAACGATGCGAAACTGGAGATGGGTGTGGCACGTACTTTCAAGTCTTTAGTAACCCATAACTCAATTTTGTTTGAGAATAGATTGATGATGTATTTGTCGCACAAGTAGCCGAGTATGCGCTCGGTGCCAGCCTTCTCGTACTGGTAATGCGTGATGTCGGTACTGCAGAAAAAGGTACTGTCGGCGTATCTGCGTTGCGAGAAGATGGAGTCGAGTGCATAGTCCACATAGGTGGTGGAGGTGCCGATGCCGGGAATAGGGTGGGCGGGCGGCGTGTCAGCGGAAGAAATCTGCAACTGGTCGCCTGCTTGTGTGACTTTTACGTGGGAGGTGTCGGTGCCACCTACACCGAAGGAGCTATAGTATATATGGTATTGGGCTTGGCAGACAATCGTCGCCAAACAAAACAGGATGATTGACAAGGATTTTTTCATAGGTTTTCTCTTTTTTTATTAGGCGGCAAAGATAGTTTTTTTTAGCTAAAAAGCCTATCCTGTAGTGATGCCGAAGCCATGTTTTTTATATTTTTGCAATTTTTAAAGGTAGAAACAGATGGCGAAGAATCGTTGGTGGATATTAATCCTTAGTGTTCTATTGTTGGCAGCCGCTTTCGGGGCCACCTTGGTGGGTGTAGTGCATATCCCGTTTAAGAGCGTATGTATATGCATCTTGCAGAAGTTCAATATCTGCAAGGATATCCAACTCCCCGAGTTCTATACGCTTACCTTGTGGCAGTTGCGAATCCCGCGTATCGTGATGAGCATTTTGGCAGGCGCTTCCTTGGCCATTTGTGGTGGGGTGTTCCAAAGTATCTTCCGCAATCCCATCTGTGATCCCTACATACTGGGTATCTCCTCCGGTGCCTCGCTCGGTGCTGCGGTGGCAATCATTGTGGGCTGGGATACTTTCCTGTTCGGCATCACGGCGCTGGCGCTTGTGACTGCCCTTCTGACACTGCTCTTTATCATCGGTGTGGCAAAAGTCAAAGGCGGCCATGCTACACAAACATTGCTCCTGACAGGTATTGCACTCAACTTTTTTATGTCGGCTATCATTACGCTGCTGATTGTGGTGAACCAACAAGACATGCATAAAATCTACTTTTGGACGATGGGTAGCCTCTCATCTGTATCATGGCCTCAGATCGCCGCTCTGATGCCTGTTATGCTCGTGGTGGTGAGTGTTCTCTTTTATTATGCCAAGGATTTGAATATTATGCAGATGGGTGGAGAGTCAGCTCAAACATTGGGTGTAGATGTGCGCAAGACTACCTTTGTGACACTGGCCGTTTCATCGGTCCTGGTGGCTGTCATCGTCTCCTTCTGTGGCGTGATTGGCTTTATAGGCTTGATAGTGCCTCATATTGCGCGACTGCTGTTCGGGAGCGACAATCGTCGGCTATTTGTACACTCCATGCTGCTCGGTGCACTTTTTCTGTTGATTGCCGACACTTTGGCCAGAACCGTTGCGGCCCCCTCAGAACTGCCCGTCGGAAGCATTACGGCGCTTGCCGGAGCACCCTATTTTGTATATCTTGTACTTCGTAAATCGTAAAGCTGCTATTGAATGATTAATCCCTTCTTTAGGGCATCTTCGTATAGCGAATCGATGTAGGTCTCGATGTATTGCTGGCGACGCTGGTTCATCAGCATCATTTGCACGGCCGCTTGTTCCTCGCCTGTCTCGCTAACCGAGCGCTGGTCTTTGAAGTTCAACAACACGATCAGATAATGGTAGCCGTTGGCCTCCTGCTCAATAGGTGTGTGTTTTTTCACCATCTCTGTAGTGATGGGAATGGACACTTCCCGCTCGATTTCGTCCACGTATAACCACTGCTCATCGTCCAGCATGTACTCCACTGAATCACCTAACAAGGTGGTCAAGGTGTCTTTTCCCGACACACGGCGCTGCTCGTCAAATAGGATCGCCTTCACTTTGGGCAGGATGACCGACCCCTTCGACAACTTGATGTAATTGAGTTGGATGATGGGCTTCTTGACAGCATAGCTGTTGTCGTATCGCCGGTTGAAATTGTTCATTTCTTCCTCTAACAGCGAGTCAACGACAATACCCGCCGTGATTTTGTCGAAGAGTGCATTGATTAACAGGTTGTTTCGGTATTCGTCCATCTTTTGGGAGAAGTCCTTCTCACGGATACTGAGCAACTCTTCGGCTTTGTGCAGGAGTAGCTGTTCGCGAATCCACTGGTTGATATAGTCGTTGACCAATTTGACACTGTCTTCTGTCGACAAGCCGGTTGGCATGTTCTTTTTGATCTCTGATTGATAGAGTTTATGGTAATACACTTCTGCCACCAGCTTGTCCTTTTTCTGCTTGCAAGCGGTGCACAGCAATAGTGTTGCCATAATGAGAGGGATGACTTTGCGCATGTTAACGCTTCAAGATGGAGGTGAAGACGTTTTCGTCGATTTTGATGGGATATTTGGCGCGAAGCTCCTTGACCCATTCCTGCTCCAGAAAGTCTTGGTAGCGGGTGATGACGATGGCGCGAATTTCGCTGAGTGGTTGGTATTCGATGGCCGAGGTCAGGTCTGGATTAGGGAAGTTGGTCTTGATTTGCTCATAGAAGTTGGCCAAGCCTATGCTGTCCTGAATGGCAGCGCCCCACACTTTCTGGGTGTTGATTTCATATAGTAACATGCCATCGTGGAACTCTTTGACCAGATCGTTGAATTCGGGGTACTTTTCCTTCAGATGACTGCGCTCATAGGAGAGGATGTTGTCGCTGACAAACTTGGGATAAATCTGTTCCAAGAAATCGCTTACCGTTCCGTTGAGTTTAACACCTTGATAGCGGGAAACGAACTGGGCAAAATCCTTCACCGACAGATTCTGGTCAGCAAAGGTGCAGATGGGCTTCAGTTTTTCAATGCCCTTCAGGGATGTGATGTCGTTGTCCTTCGATTGGAAATAGTTAGTGTCGATGTTCTTGCTGAGGAATTTGAAGGCTTTGGTCTTGCCGCTTTCCTCGTAGTTGTATTCTTTCATCAGTCGTTTCACTAAGGCGTCTTTGCCTTTTTGTGCGCGGCTGTCGCGACTAAGGCGTTGTTTGAGCATATAGCGGCTTTCCTCGTTGACTGTCGCATAACTGAGCGAGTCGCAGCGCAGGAAGTGCCATCCCAGGGTTGTGGGCACAGGATCAGACATCTGCCCTTTGGGAGTCTTGATGGCGGCTGCCACATAGTTGCCAGGGCGACGACTCGGGCCGAATGGCTCCATGTGACCGCCATTTTCGCGAGTGGCCTTGTCGTCAGAATACCACTTGGCCAAAGAGTCGAATGGTATCCCTTTGGCATACTGGCTCTTGATTAATGCCAAACGGTCGGAAACCTCTTTGCTGATGTTGCCGCTGAGGGCTGTGGAGTCAGCCACAAAGACTTGCGATACCCAGATGCGGCCTAAGGCACGAATCTTGTCTTGTACATATACCAAGTGGTAGCCGAACTGGGTACGGAATGGCATTGATACACTGCCGACAGGGGTGTTGAAGGCAGCCGATTCAAAAGGATAGATCATCTCAAAGATGGAAAAGTAACCCAACTCTCCTTTGTTGCCGTAGTGGTGGGTGTTGTTCTGAGGATTCACATATTCGCGGGCCGACTCGTCTTCAGAGTAGAGGGCGGCAGCTTCGTTGAAGTCCAGTCCGTTGATGATCTTCTCCCGAATATCCATAATCTTGTGGTAGGCTGCGAGTGTGTCCTTAGGAGCTGCCGCCGGATTGCATCGTATGAGGATGTGGGAGGCGCGTACCTGACTTTTGGATCGTTCATAGGCCTCTTCCACCAATCCTTCGCTAACATCCGTATCTACCAAGTATGGCTGTGCCGACTGTGTTTCATAAGAGCCTAATTCAGCCTTGAAACTGGCGGTGGTGTCCAACTGCATGGCCTCAGCCTCCTGCACCTTCAAGCGATAGTTGATGAACAATTCGCGATACTCCCGAAGATCATTCTCGGTGGCTTCGCTCAACATGTTGTTCTTCTGGTATGCTTTAACAAAATCACTAACGGTGATGGTCTCCTTGCCAATCGTCATCAATACTCGGTTGTCGTCTTGCGCACGTAAGCACAAAACCATCATGATACATGCAAAAACTAAAGTTGCTCGTTTCATTTTCTATAAATGTAATTAGTTGTAAATCAAAATTGTTAATGCATTTCTCTGCATTTTTAATTGAGAGAGCAAATATATAAAAATGTTTCTTACATTATATAATATTGTATCCTGATATTTTTTTTCTGTGATTGGATGGACACAGCAAAAAAAATCAGCATAGAAGCGAACTTCTATGCTGATTACTATGCGAGTTAATCACTGTTAGTTCTGATAGAATCTGCTGCGGTTGTCAAGTAGTTTTGTTTTTTGGATGAGGTTGGAGATGATGGTCATCTCGTTACGCTCGCGGCCAACTACGAGGTTGCGGAGGAAGTTCTTCTCCAAATTGAGCTCGTTGGTGGCGGTAGCCTTATCAATTTGGTTCACATTCACCACATACACCATGTTCTTGCCACTTACAGCGGTTGGCTTGTTGGCCGGGAGGGCGAAGATTGTGCCGATGGCTTTGCCGTCCACGCCTGAGTTCTGGTACATGTCGCCAGCGAATACCAGGCGAACACTGTCACGCATTTGGGTGCCATAGGTGGTGGCCAAAGTCTCCATGTTGGAAGAGGATAGGTCTTTGTTGACTTTTTCAGTCACAGCGGCCACTTTCTTCTCAGCCGAGAGCATACCCTCAATGTCACTCTTCACCGTTTCCAGTTTCTGCACACCCGTGTTGCGGATGTCCTTCACGGCGGCCACGGCAAAGTACATTTTGTTGACATTGATTACATCAGAGATGTCGTTCTTCTTTGTATCATCAGCAAAAGCCCAGGATACAATGTCGCGACAATTGGGCAGTTGACCAATTGTGGCGGCCATGGAAGGTACGGAGGTGCCTCTTACGGTCTGAATACCTTTGGCGGCTGCCTTGGTGGTCAGATCTTCAGCACTGTTAACAGAGCCGGCAAATTCGGTTGCTTGGGCTTTGATGCTGCTGATGGTGGCGTCAGATGGATTGATGGGGTATTCGTAAAGCATGAACTGGCGTTTTTGGATTGGCTCGGTGCGGTTAAAGACCTGCATCACGAGATAGCCACCCTGTGCTTTATATATGTACACACCACCGTTCGGGGTTTCCAACAGTCCGTTGTAGAGTTCAACGATGGTACCGCGCTCCGGGATCCACATGAGAGAGTCGGTGCGGTTGCCAGCAGTGAAATTGGACTGTAGGTTGAAGATGTTGTCCGTGTTGGAGGTAATCACATTCTTAATACTGTCGGCCAAAGCGGCGGCTTCTTTGCGTGTGCGGGTGATTTCCTTGTTCTGAGAAGTCTTGTAAGGTAACTCAATGAGGGCGACTTGTACAGAATCAGGACGAGCAGCGGAGCCAAACACTTTGCCAAAGAACCATCTGGAGTTTTCATACTCGAAAGGCTCTATGTTGGAACCAACTGCTGTTGCCTTGAAAAGGATGCTGTCGAGGCCTTCCAAAATGATGTCGTCTTCCTTATAGTAGATGCTATCCACAACGCGGTTCTTTTCAGAACTGAAAGTAGCCAGGTCGGTAGTGATGAAGTGCTCATAGTCACCTCTTACACTATCCTCGATGGCTTTGAGGTCGGCGGCGGAAGGATTGATCGGGAAGATGGCCACGTCAATGTCGCGGTTCTGTTCGGAGATGTTGAACAGATCCTTTTTGTGTGTATTATAGAAATTCTTTATCTCCTGGTCGGTGACATTGGCCGTGATGTCCTTGAAAGCTGGAGCCTCAGGGCTGACCATCATCAGGGATACCATAGCAGTCTTGTTGTCCTCGCCCATCTTCTTAGCCAAGGGGTCGGAGAAGTAAAGGGTGTTCTGTGCTAAAGAGAGGTAGCGGTTCGACTTCTCGCCCATAGTGGCGAAGCGAACGATAGCCAGATAGGCATTGTAGAGATCTTTGGACTGCTCGTTATTTGCATACTCTTCAATGTTGGAGAGTACACTCATGGTGTTTTCCGGGCCAATTTGCTGAGCTAATGCTTGGGCAAACTGCATCAAGTATTGGTTTGGTTGCTGCGTGCTCAGGCTTGCCAACATGTCGGCTTTCAAGTCTTCCACCATGTCGGGAGTGAAAGAGAGTCCCAACGAAGCGAGTTGCTTGTCAAGTATCTTCTCCTCCAGCAGTGATCTCCAAGTGGTCTCATGAATCTGTGCAGTCTCATTCTCATCGAAGGAGGACTTGTTTTGCAAGAGTCTGAAGAGCGCTGTGTTTTGCTCGTACAAGGTACGATACTCTTGGTCAACGCTCCTGCCGTCAATCTTGGCCATCACATTTTTGTTGGAGAAAGTAGATGTAACCTGAGAAAGGTCACCTAAGATAAAAGCAAGAAGTGCTATACCAATGATGATCATCAGGGCTACACCATGTTTTCTAATTGCGCCAATTGCTGCCATATTAAAAGGTTTTGAGTTGTTAACAAAAAAATATTGAATCGAGGGATTAAGCTTCAGCCTCTTCGCCTTCTTCACCTTCTCCCTCAGCAGTCATAACAGCGTTACGAGTCGGGTTGACGATGACGATCACCTTGCTGGGGTTGTCCACAATCGTCAGATTGTCTATGGAGAGGTCGCCCACCTTGATGAATTGGTTGATGTCCAAGTTGGAAATGTCGGCGGTGATGCATTCAGGGATGTGCTCCAGGAGGCCGCGAACTTTCAGTTTTCTGACTCTCTTCTTCAAGGAACCACCCTTCAACACGCCAGGAGAGGTACCGGCAACCTTGAACGGTATGTCAATGGTGATGGGCTTGCCGTCCACCACTTCCAGGAAGTCAACATGCAATAATTTATCAGTGATGGGATGGAACTGAGTGTCTTGCACGATGGCGGTGGTTACGGAGCCGTCAATGTCCAATTCCACGTACTGTACCTCAGGTGTGTACAGCAATTTTGTGAATTGCTTGTCTTCCACGAGGAAGAGCTTTTGCTCTTTTCCACCGTAAAGCACGCAAGGAATCATCCCTTGTCTGCGTTGTGATTTTGCATCTTTTTTCCCTACGTTCTCCCTCAGAGAACCGCTAATAGATACTGATTTCATTTGTTTAAAGTTTTGTGAATAAATAAAAAAATTGGTTGGTAAAAAACGGCTGCAAAAGTACAAAAAAATATTTATTTTTGCACTCTAAAAATTTGTCTATGAGTCATAAAATATTAGTTGCGACCGGCGGTGGCGATTGTCCGGGCCTGAATGCGGTAATCCGCGGCATTGTGAAACGCGCTCAGATGGAGCAGGAAGAATGGGAGATTTACGGCTGTATAGAGTCGTTTAACGGCATTCTCCGTGATGAAGTGGAAATTATGCGATTGACAGAACGGAGGGTTTCCGGCCTGCATGTGAAGGGTGGCACCATCATCAAGACCACCAACCGTGGCGGTCCCTTCCATTTTCCGGTGCGCCAGCCCGACGGTTCCTGGAAGGTCGAAGACCGCTCGCAATTGATGAAGAAGCGTTTGGAAGAGATGGGCTTCGAAGCGGTCATTAATATCGGTGGTGACGGTTCCCAGACTATCTCCATGCAGCTGGCCGATATCGGCATCAATGTGGTGGGCGTGCCCAAGACTATCGACAATGACTTGTCGTCCACTGATTTTACGTTCGGGTTTCAGACGGCGGTGCAGATAGCCACAGAGGCTTTCGACAAGTTAGTGACCACAGCCGACAGCCACAACCGCGTTTTCATCATGGAGGTGATGGGGCGCGATGCTGGCTGGATTGCCCTCCATACGGCCCTTGCGGGTGGCGCTGACGTGTGCATCATCCCTGAGATTCCCTACGACCCGGCTATCATAGCCCAGAAGATCGAGACGCGCTATCTCAACGGCATGGGGTTCTGCAATATCGTCATTGCCGAAGGTGCAAAGAAAGCCGATGGCAAGGTGACCGGTGCCGCCCCTACCGCGGTGGGTGACCCCCATATCAAGTTGGGCGGTGTGGGCGAAGTGCTTCGCCAAGAACTGATGGACCTCGGTGTGGAACACGATATCCGCGTCACGGTGCTCGGTCATCTCCAAAGAGGCGGTACTCCCGTGGCCTATGACCGTATCCTGGCTACAGAATTCGGTGTCAAAGCCTTTGAACTCGCCAAGGAGAAAAAGTATGGCAACCTCGTGGTCTATCGCCATCCCGAAATTTCCTATGTTCCCTTTGAAGAGGCCCTTAAACAGCCTCATCTCGTCTCTCCGGACGATTATTTGGTACATACAGCCCGCGCCGTCGGCATGAGCTTTGGTGATTAAATTTAAAATGTAAGAGTATGAACAAACAAAAAATAGTGGTTCTATCAGGTGCCGGTATCAGCGCAGAAAGCGGCATCAGCACCTTCCGCGATAGCGACGGCCTCTGGGAAAACTATGACGTGCAAGAGGTAGCGTCTATAGATGGCTGGTATAAGAACCCTGACCTGATGACCCGTTTCTATAATGAGCGCCGCGCCGAACTGGAACATAAGCAACCCAACGAGGCCCATCGTCTGGTGGCCGCCCTCGAAGAGCATTTTAAGGTTACTGTGGTGACTCAGAATATCGATGATCTGCATGAGCGCGCTGGCTCCCACCATATCATCCACCTGCATGGCGAAGCCACCAAGGCTTGCAGCGAGAACGGCAAACGTTTTGTACAGGATATCGGCTACCGGCCTATTGCTAATGACGAAAAGGCGCAAGACGGTGCCCGCCTGCGCCCCTTCATCGTTTGGTTCGGCGAAGCAGTGCCATTGATGGATGAAGCCGTGCGCGAAATTGAAACCGCCGATATCGTCATCATTGTCGGCACATCCCTGAACGTTTACCCCGCCGCCGGCCTCCTGTATTACGCCCCCTCCGATGCACAAATCTATGTCATTGACCCCAAAGAGGTGCAACCCATCTCCAGACATGTGCACTTTATTAAAGAAAAAGCAACTGTCGGTATGCGACAGCTTTATGACCAGCTCGTAAAATAATGACGATGAAAAAGTTTGTCTTCCCCATATATCTGTTGATCCTGGGCATCGCCTTTTTCAGCACCTCCTGCGGCGGCACCCTCATTGACCCCGAATACCGCATCGTGAACCTCTGGAGCGTCTCCCATGCCTATTGTAATGGTGTGGAAGTGGACAGCACTACCTTCGATACCGACGACCCATACTACCAAGCCTATATGCCTTCCACGCTCTATTACATCTATGCCGACCATGTGCTGAATGTTCACTTGATCTATCATGGTCTTATCCGACAGTCCACTTTCGGAACCTGGGTGGTGAACAAATCTGAAAAGACACTGAAACTGGAGTTCGTGGTGCTGGGGCGACAATATTCTTTTCTCGCTGACATTATCAAGATGAGCCGTAGGGAGATGATTCTCGAGTTTGACGATGATAATGGCCATTGGCGATTGGAACTTTACGCCCAAACCAACTACTGACGCGGCTTTTTATATTGTTTCTCTAAAACAGCAAGGACATGAATGAAATAGTATCTGCGGAGGTAGAACAGAATGTGAAAACTCCAAGAACAAGGCGCAGGTGGCCTGTGTTACTGGCTGTCGTGTTGATTGTATTTGTTTTAGGTTGGATATTGCATGTCAGCCAACAACGGAAGGAACAGTATATTTATTATTTCCAAATGCCCCAAAACGAGCAGCTGGCCGTCAACGTGGGAATCGCTGATATTACAGTGACTCACAGGTGGTCTCCTGTGGGCGGTGTGTATCCTAAGGTTGAGTTGCATGCCAAAACCGAAATTGATAACGATGAGGTGCGTTATCTGCAATTTGTATATCGTGCTGATAATGACCGTGAATGGAATGCCTCGGACCCTACACGGCGGAAAAAGGATGACTATTGGTTGGTGTTGCGCGATATTCCGAACAACCGTATTCTCTCCTGTTATGTGCTGGTGGTAACCCAAAGCGGTCAAAAGTATGTGTCGGAAACATACGTCTTCAATACCATGAAGGAGGGGAAGCAAGATAAAGAAATGAGGTGAGGTTTAGATGGAAATAAAAAAGAGATGCATGTGCATCTCTTTTTTTTTCGGGCGGCAGGTCGGATTCGAACCGACGACCCACGGAACCACAATCCGGTACTCTAACCAACTGAGCTACAACCGCCATGTTTTGGTTGTCTCAAAAAGACGCGGCAAAAATACACTTTTTTTTAATCTGAAAGTCAGCTAATGTGATTTTTTTTATTGTGATGGAAGATGCTGTCTATCGCATTGTTAGGATTCGTTGTTAGGAATAATAAAAAAGCGGGATTGCTATGCAATCCCGCCTTTGATAACATAATTCAGAAAGCATTAGGCTTCTTTTTCGCAAGCCAGGCCTTTCCAAACGAGGGCTGACAAGATAGCACCTACGAGCGGAGCGCAGATGAATACCCAAAGGTCAGACAGGGCCTGTCCGCCAGCGAAGATAGCCGGTCCGATGGAACGTGCAGGGTTCACGGAAGTGCCAGTGAGGTTGATGCAAACCAAGTGCACGAGGATCAGGGTGAGGCCGATGGCGAGGCCAGCGAAGTTGCCAGCGCCCAGTTTGCCATCGGTGGTACCCAGCACCACAAGCACGAAAATGAAGGTGGCCACAATCTCTACCAAGCAGGCACCCCAAACACCGCCAGCGTTAGCAACGCCGTTGGAGCCGAGCGCACCGGTGAGGTCGGGAGCTGCCACTACATTGGCAACTAACAGCAGGCAAGCACCAGCAATGATACCACCAATAATCTGGCCAATCCAATAGCCGCAAGCGTCTTTCCAGCTCATACGGCCGGAGAGTGCCACTGCCAAAGTAATGGCCGGGTTAATGTGACATCCAGAGATGCCACCGATGGTGTAGGCCATGGCTACCACAGTCAAACCGAAGGCGATAGCGGTACCCACGACACCCGCAGGAGTGTTGCATCCTAAAAACATGGCTGTCGCACAGCCAAGGAACGTCAGAACAAATGTTCCGATCATTTCTGCTAAATACTTTTTCATAATTAATGGATTTTGGTTGATAAAAAGGTTTTATGAATGAATTATGTTATTTGATGTATCTGTATGTGATGTGCTGATGGCCATCAATGCACCGAAGACCAGGAGCCCGTTTACAATCAGCAATTCATAGCCGAAACGAAACCCGAAGGCATTTTTAGTCCATACAGACAAGAAATAGCAGCACACGGGTATGACGATGGAGATGACGGGTATGAGGAATCGGCGTGCAACAGGGATTTCACGTTTGGTGAACATACCGAAGATGAACAATCCCAGCAAAGGTCCATAAGTGTATGAGGCTACCATGAAAATGATGCGGATGAGTGCATCGTTATGATAGTTGGAAACCACAATGATGACGAGGAGAAACAACAGGGCAATGATGATGTGCACCCAGCGACGAACCGTTGCCTGACGCTGCTCCGACAGGTTTCTGTTCTGTATCTTCAGAATGTCGTAGCATACGGAGGTGGTCAGAGCGGTGAAGGTGCCGTCAGCTGATGAAAAACCTGCCGAGATGAGCCCGAAGATGAATACCAACGCCCCAAACTTGCCGATATGCTTGAAGGCGATTTCCGGATATATGCGGTCGGTGGGCATCTGGGTGATGTCAATGCCATTGCGTTGGGCAAATACCAAAAGCAATCCTCCTAAAAACAGGAACAATATGTTGACACACACTAAGATGATGGTAAAGGCGAACATGTTGTGTTGAGAGTCTTTCAGAGAACGGCAGGAGAGGTTCTTCTGCATCATATCCTGGTCCAATCCCGTCATGGCGATGGTGATGAACATACCACCAATGATCTGCTTCAGGAAGTAATTGTTGTCAAGCCAATTGGTATTCCAGACAGTGCGGCAGTCGGTGCCGCCCTTACCCACTGAGGCCATGCTGTCCCACAACTCTGAAAAGGATGCCCCTATGCTGTGCTTGATGACCACTAAGGTGATAATCAATGCACTGATCAGAAAGGTGGTCTGCAACAAGTCTGTCCATACCACTGTGCGCAATCCGCTGCGAAAAGTGTACAGCAATATGATAGAGATCATGACGATGGAGGTGAGCCAGATAGGGATGCCGAGGCCGTCGAAGACGAAAATCTGCAACACAAAGATGACGAGGTACATGCGAAGGGCAGAGCCAAACAGACGGGAGATGAAAAACAGTAGCGAACCCGTGCTGTGGGCCTCTTTGCCGATGCGTGACCCCAAGTATTCATAGATGGAGGTAACCTGCAACCTGTAATATAGCGGGAGCAGAAGTTTGCCAATGACGATATATCCCAAAATATAGCCGATGACCACCCCGAAGTAGGTGAATTGGGTGGTGTACACATCGCCAGGAACCGACATGAAAGTGACCCCCGACAGGGAGCTGCCGATCATGCCATAAGCGACCACGAACCAGGGCGACTGCCGGTTGCCAGTGAAGTAGGACTGGTTGTCTGCTTTTCGCGAAGTGATAGCCGCAATGGCGAAAAGCATAATAATATAGAGCGAGAAGAATATGAGTATGAATGTTGCCAAAGTTCCGTGTTTTTGGAAATAATAAACTACTATCTGACACCGGGTTTGCCCAGTAGGAGGAACATATTGCGTTTGTAGGCCTCTACACCAGGTTGGTCGAAGGGGTTGACGCCTAACATATAGCCACTGATGGCACAACTCATCTCAAAGAAGTATATCCATTCGCCGAGGTGAAGTTCGTTCAGCTCAGGGATGGAGATTTCAATATTGGGAACTTTTCCGGAGACATGCGCCTGGCAAGTTCCCTGTTGGGCGATGTGGCAGATTTCATGGATGCTGCGGTGCTGGAGGTAGTTGAGCCCGTCGGTGTCTTGCTCGTCTTTAGGAATGGGCACGTGGTAGTGTGCCTTTTCCACGGTGAGCACGGTTTCGAACATCTGGCGTGTGCCCTCCTGGATATACTGTCCAAGAGAATGCAGATCGGTGGAGAAGATGGCGCCTGCCGGAAATATGCCTTTCAATTCTTTACCCTCGCTCTCGCCAAATAGCTGCTTGAACCATTCAATGAAGTAATACAGTTTCGGCTCGAAGGATGTCATGAGTTCCACTTTCAGCCCTTGTTGGTACAGCAAGTTCCGAACCAGCGCATATTGCATGGCGGGGTTGTCAGCATAGTTGGGGTGGGCTAAAAGCTCTTCGCGCATAAGACGGGCACCTTTGACCAAGTCGCGAATGGAGTAGCCTGCCACGGCGATGGGTAGCAATCCGACGGGTGTGAGCACCGAATAGCGACCGCCCACATCGTCAGGGATGACAAAAGTGGCATAACCTTCCTGCGTAGCCAACGTGCGCAATGCCCCGCGGGCACCGTCAGTAACGGATACTATGCGCTTCCGGGAATCTTCCTTGCCGTACTTCTGCTCGCAATGTTGCTTCAATATACGAAAAGCAATAGCCGGCTCCGTGGTGGTTCCCGACTTGGAAATCACAATCAGCGAGTATGACTTCTGGTCCAATATTTCCAACAAGTCATGCAGATAATCTTCACTCATGTTATTGCCGGCGTAAAGCAATAAAGGCCTCTTGTGGTTGGAAAGACCGCTAAAACTGTGCTGCAGGGCTTCCACCACCGCGCGTGTGCCCAAGTAGGAACCGCCGATGCCAATTACTACCACTACCTCTGAACAGACGGCAAGACCGTCGGCACATTGCTCAATGTCTGCCAAATCGTTATCCTTGATGTCAACCGGTAAATCCACCCACCCTAAAAAGTCATTGCCACGACCACTCTTCTGAACGACCGTTTTAAAAGCGCTTTCAGCCAAGGCATGCCCGCTTCTGATGCTGTCATTTGATAATGAGAATGTTGCATTGGTATAGTCTATCTTCATATACATAGGTTGTTAGGTTAATGTCCTACTCTGTTGCTGGATTTTCGGTTCTTCCATTAAAACGAGGCAGCAAATATAAAAATATTCTGTGGTTATACAAAAAAATATTTATTTATCCTTATATTATTATATGGTAGGATAAAATTGTATTTTTGCCTTCCTTTTGCAGGTTAATCTTTAAATACGGAAAATATGAGAAAATTCCTTTTACTGTCATGTGCCCTTTTTTTTGCCGTCTCCCTCTCAGGCCAAGTGGCCGAGCTCCTTTCCCCGGATGGAAATCTGATTGTGAAGATTGACGGTTCTTCCGGCCAACTGCGATATGCCGTCTATACTTCCGATAATAACGTACCCTTCATAGCTAAATCCGACATCGGACTGGAATTGGGCAACGGTGTGGTGTTGGGACGCAACCCCAAGGTGTCGAAAATGGAACGCAAGTCAGTAAGTAGGGTGGTGCCCGCCCCTTTTTATCGTAAAAGTTCGGTGCCAGATGTGTATAATGAGTTGAAGATAATCTTTAAGGGTAATTATCAGGTGGTTTTCAGAGCCTATAATGCCGGTGTCGCTTATCGTTTTGTCACCAGTTTTAAAGATTCCATCGTGGTAAAACAGGAGGTGGCGGAGTTCAATTTTACGGAAGGGTTGCGCGAATGGTCTGCCGGACGGTTCACGGAGACGGAGGCTTATGTGCCCTATGTCAACCGTAAGCCCGCAGCAAACTTCAAACTTCAAATGTCAATCTTCAAACGTCAATATGACCCTGCGCTATATACAATATGCAGGGCATAGGGATACGGACGTTGAAGTGCTTTTCAACAAGGATGTCAGCGACTACCGTTTCTCAACGGGTATCATCAATGTCAAGGGGTCCGAGGAGTTCAGCGACAAGAAGGGACTGCGAGCCTGTTGGGGCACGGACTATCCTTCAACCGACACCTTAAACTGGAAGCGCGAGACGGTGGGACTGGCTGTTCTCGTGCCTCAAAAGAACATCGTCAGCGAGGAGCCTGCCAACAAGGACAACTACACCTACGTGCTTCAGGTCAAGGGCGACCGGATGTCCTACAAGGTCACCTATACCTCTGCCAACGAATCCTTCGGCTATCACTCGGCCAAGGAGTGGTTCGACTACCTGAAGGCCTGGCGCAAAGAAGTGGAGCAGCCGGTAGTGGTTACAATTCGCTGAAGTGTTTGCGACCACGTACATAGTACTGCCAGAGCAATGAGAAACGCCGTTGCTCTGGTATTTCTTTTGCTACCCGCGATGTCTGAATGGTCTGACGGTCGACGTCAAAGTCATGACGCCACCGTTTAAAGGCGCGGCGTGCCTTGAAGACAGCCTTGAAGTCGCCCCAGTTACCTTTCAGGATAAGCATCTCCCAGGCTGCCAGATAGTCGAGTGCCCAGCGCCAGCGCATCACATGCTGTAGTTCGGAGTCGGGCAGGCACTTGTAGAGCATGGTCAGGTTGTTGCGGAAGTTCAGGAACGTCTTCATAGGGTTCGACTTGGGCAGCGTGCCGCCTCCCACGTGGTAGACATAGCTCTCGGGCAGGCACATCATCTTCCTGCCCTTTATACGTAGGCGCCAGCAGAGGTCTATCTCCTCATTGTGTGCAAAGAAGCGGCCGTCCAGTCCGCCAACGTCCCAATAGTCCTTGGCACGTATCATCAGGGCTGCGCCGGTAACCCATAGCGTCTCCGTAGCATAGTCATATTGTCCGTTGTCTTCCTCGACGGTCTCGAAGATGCGTCCACGGCAGAAGGGATAGCCATAGCGATCGAGGTATCCCCCACTCGCCCCGGCATATTCAAAACTGTCGCGGTCGAAGATGCTGAGCAACTTGGGCTGACAGGCAGCTACCTCCTGATGGGTGTCCATGTACTCGACGAGCGGCGTCAGCCAATGGTGCGTCACCTCAATGTCGGAATTCAGCAACAGGTAGTATTCGGCATCCACCTGCTGCAGCGCCTTGTTATAACCCTCGGCAAAGCCCCAGTTCCTGTCCAGCAGCACAAGCCGCACTTCCGGGAAGTCGCTGCGCAACAGCTCCAGAGAGTCGTCCGTTGACGCATTGTCCGCCACATACACCGTGGCCTCGTCACGCGAATAGTTCAATACCGTGGGCATATACTGGCGCAACATCTTGGCGCCGTTCCAGTTCAGAATAACTATTGCAACTTTATCCATTCTTAATATTACGCGGTAGCAAATTCTTCAATCTTCAATCTTCATTCTTCACTTTCAACGCCGTTTTGTCGTAATTGAAATTGCCAAGAGTGACCTGCATTAACTGGTTGTCGTACTCCTCGCGGGCATCGGCAGCCGACAGTTCCACACGAATGTAGTTCCGTGTAAAGCCGTGCATGGCCTTGCCACGGGGGGCCTTTTCGAAAAGCACTTCGGCCGCTTGGCCGATATGACGGGTGTAGAAGGCTTCCGTCTTTCGGTCCGACAGTTCCAACAATCGCTGGCTGCGCTGTTTCTTGTCGCGTTCACTGACCACATAGTCTATCTTCAACGCCGCCGTGCCCGGACGTTCGGAGTACGGAAATACGTGCAGCTGGGTCACGTCGAGGGCGTTCAGGAAGTTGTATGTTTCCTCAAAACACTCCGGCGTCTCACCACGACAGCCTACCATCACGTCGACGCCGATGAAAGCGTCAGGAACAAGGTCCTTGATATGATGTATCTTGTCAGCAAACAACTGGCGGTCATAGTGTCGGTGCATCAGTCGGAGCACGGTGTCGCTGCCGCTCTGCAACGGAATATGGTAATGGGGCATGAAGGCGCGGCTGCGGGCGCAATAGTCGATGAGCTCGTCGCTCAGCAGGTCGGGCTCCAGACTGCTGATGCGGAAGCGGCTGATACCCTCCACCTCGTCCAGCGCCTTCACCAAGTCGATGAAGCGCTCACCTGTTGTCTTGCCGAAGTCCCCGATGTTGACACCCGTCAACACTATCTCCTTGCCACCCTCGCGAGCTGCCTCCTCGGCCTGAGCTACTAACGAGGCGATGCTGGGATTGCGGCTGAAGCCACGGGCGTAGGGAATGGTACAATAGGTGCAGAAATAGTCGCAGCCGTCCTGCACCTTCAGAAAGTAGCGGGTGCGGTTTCCCCTGGAGCACGACGGCGCAAACGTCGTAATGTCCTTCGTCTTCGTCGTACGGTACGACGCCACGGCATCGCGCCGCACGAAGCCATCCGACAGATACTGCACCAAGTCGGCCTTCTCGTTGGAGCCAAGCACCAGGTCGACACCCTCAATCTTGCTCACACGCTCCGGCGACAGCTGTGCATAGCAACCGGTCACCACGACGAAGGCACCGGGATGCTCGCGTACCATGCGATGGATGGCCTGGCGGCACTTGTGGTCGGCAACATCGGTCACCGAACAGGTATTAATCAGACAGATGTCGGCGCGCTCACCCTTCTGCGCAGTCTGCACTCCCAGCCCACTGAGCATTTTTCCGAAAGTTGAAGTCTCCGAGAAGTTCAACTTGCAGCCTAACGTGTAGTAAGCAGCCTTTTTGCCTTGAAAAGCAGACGTGTCTATCATATATATATAATAAGGTGTTTCTGTTACCGCCGACAAAGGTACACAAAAAATGTCACAATCACCCATTTTTTTGCAAATATTCAGTATAGTGTAAAAAATACATGAAATTTAACATTTCGTAATCCGTTGATATTGAACGCTTTGCAAAAAAGTTACAAAAACACCCTAAAAAAAAAGCAAAAAAATGATACGACATATAAAAAAAATGCCTACCTTTGCAGCGTTTTAATAAACAAATGATTGTTTTACAGATTTAAAAGCTTAGAAA
>CALDIA010000083.1 GCA_937901455.1 uncultured Bacteroidales bacterium
TACAGCCGGTTGCCGATACAAAAAATTTATTTTCAGTTTTTAGCGGACAGCAATAAATAAAAAATGCGCTTTGACACGTGTTGATAATCCACCACCTATCCAAACATATTTCAACATTTTTCTCCTGTTATCACGCCATCCAAATATCAGAAGATTCGCCTGCAACACTTTTCTACGACTCGGCATGCAGAAAAAATCGTATTTTTGCGCTTACAAATAATGGTGGTCATTTCGGTATCCCCCATTGAAAAACACACTATCATGGCAAAAGAAATCACCTACACAGAAGCTTTCGAACAGCTGCAAGAGATCACACGACGTATGGAGAATGCCGAAATCTCTGTCGAAGAGCTGTCTGAGAATATTAAGAAAGCCACGCAATTAATCAAAATCTGTAAAGACAAGTTGACGAAAATCGAGAAGGAGGTCAACAAATCCATTGATGAACTGAATGCGTAATGTCCACTTTTGAGCTCATACAACAAGACATCGAGGCGTACTGTGAGGAGCACAGCACGGTGGAAGACGATCTGCTTAACCGGCTGATCCGGCAGACCTTCTTGGAGACCATCAATCCGCGGATGGCTTCCGGGCAGTTGCAGGGTCTGTTTCTACGTTTCATATCCAGCATGATGCAGCCCCGTTTCATCTTAGAGGTGGGCACCTTCACAGGCTACTCTGCACTTTGTCTGTGCGAGGGGCTTCAGGAGGGCGGTGAGTTGCACACTATTGAGTTTAACGAAGAGTACGAGGAGCGCATTCGCCACTACTTTGCCCAGTCGCCACGGGCCGGGCAACTGCATCTTCACATCGGCAATGCCCGCACCCTGATTGCTACATTGCCTCACACGTGGGACTTGGTCTTCCTGGATGCCGACAAAGAGGACTACGTGCACTACTACGAGTCCGTCATGCCGCACGTGCGCCATGGGGGATTCATCTTGGCGGACAATGCTTTATGGAACGGCAAGGTAACCCACGAGATCATCGGCAACGACAAGGACACTAAAGCCATCACGGAATTTAACAATCATGTGCAAGCCGACCCGCGAGTGCGCAACCTGCTGCTCCCTTTTCGTGATGGCATTATGATGATTGAAAAACTATAATTATGCGTATTGATATACTGACACTGTTTCCTGAAATGTTTGAAAAGGTCCTGGGTAGTTCCATTCTCAAAAGGGCCATTGACAAGCATTACATAGAGGTGCACACGCACAACATCCGCGACTACACCTACGACAAGCACCATCGTGCCGATGACTATCCCTTTGGGGGTGGCGCAGGCATGGTGATGATGATAGAGCCTATCTCGCGCTGCATCGAGCATCTACAGTCGGAGCGCACTTATGATGCCATCTACCTCATGGCTCCCGATGGGCAGACCTTCAACCAGCAAAAAGCCAACTCCATGTCGATGCTCAACAACATCATTCTGCTGTGTGGGCACTATAAAGGGGTGGACGAGCGCGTGCGGGAGCTCTACATCACCGAAGACCTCAGCATAGGCGACTATGTGCTGTCGGGTGGCGAACTGGCTGCCATGGTCATCACAGATGCTCTGGCTCGCCTAATTCCAGGCGTCATCAGCGATGGCACCTCCGCGCTCACCGACTCTTTCCAAGACGGTCTGCTATCAGCACCTGTGTACACCCGCCCCGCCGACTTCCGTGGGCACCGTGTCCCCGATGTGCTACTCTCTGGCAACGACAAGCTCATCTCCGAATGGAAGATGCAACAACGCCTCCAACGAACCCAAGAACGACGCCCTGACCTGCTCACTGACGAAGAATGACAATTCCTAAACAGACCTATACTATTGGGCAACGCATCTGCGATGACCTGCGATTCCTCAGCAAAAGATATCGCAAACGGCTGGCTCTTACAAACCATGAGGCCGCCGTACGGCTACATTACCAACATATCTGCAAACAATTTTTGCCATTAGAGGAGCCATCCACCATGCCCGAATACATCCAATGGCTTAAACTCTATGGCTGCGACAAATCCTGGACAACCCTGTCAGACAAATACTTAGTGAGAGAATACGTGGCCAAATGCGGATTATCCCAGCATCTTAATCAGCTCTATGCCGTCTGCGACCAACCTGAAGAAATCCCTTGGGAAGACCTCCCCGACACCTTTGCTCTAAAGCCCAACAACGGATGCCATTGCAATGTGCTCGTCCACGACAAGGCCCATGCCAACAAAGAGGCCATCATCAAGCAGCTCCGACAAAGCATGGCCACTCCATTCGGACTGACTACTGCCGAGTTTCATTATCTGAACATAAGGCCCAAAATATTGGTAGAGAAGCTACTGTTACAACCCGATAGTCCTCATGGCCTGATTGACTACAAGATATATTGTACCAGTGGGGAGCCGCGCGCCATTCTAATCTGTATCCCAACCCAGTCTAAGAGACCTTTCAAAGCAATACTGGACACCAGCTGGAGGGTAGTGCCAGCCTATAACACACATGATGTCAACCTTGAGAATCTTCCCCAGCGTCCTGAATGTCTGGATGAACTACTCAACGCAGCGAAGACCCTGGCTACCCCCTATTCTTTCATACGCATCGACTATTATATCATTAACAACAAGCCCATATTCGGAGAAATGACCTTCACGCCTGCCGGAGGATACCGCCCCTATGGATCTGCGCTTTTCATGCAGGATATGGGACATTTCATATCAGAAGCCATATTGCCATGAACCCTTTAAACATTTTATTCACCAACAACAGGCATTTCAACATCTTCTATGGTTTGATGATGCTAAGCGTTGTCACCCTGCCATTCTCCCATGCGTGCATGCTGCCCATTGGGATCCTGATGCTTCTTAATTGGATTTGGGAGTGGAATTGGAAAGAGAAATGGAACAACATCAAGGACAATAAGGCCATTTTGCCGATTATATTTTCATCCGCCCTTATTGTGATCCCGCTTTATGGGCTAATCATTTCCAGCAACAAGATGCACGCACTCTCCTCTTTGGAAAACTATAGTTTCTTTTTAGTACTGCCATGTATCATATTCAGCTATGCCTCCACCATGTTCACCCACGAGCGAATACGTGCACTGCTCGTGCTATTTGCGGCCTCCACCATCCTGCTAACCCTCATCCTCGGTGCGGAAACAGCCATACATTTTCTGCAATCCGACAAAAGTGAATTCTCGGCATACGCATTCATTTCCACCAAATACCACCCTTCCTACCTGTCACTATATGCCACGGTGGCCATTCTTTTGATTCTGTTTGAGTTGAAAATGCGCCGACGCACCATGCCCAAAGCGTTGAAGGTTGTTTACGCATTATTGGCTGTTTTCCTCTATATCTCAATCGTAAACTTCAGCTCCAAAGCGGGTATCATCCTACTGTTTGTCACCTGCCTCGTTTGGATTTTCTACCTGACAAACACCTGGCGGCAGAAACTCATTGGGGTTCTACTTTACGCACTGCTGAATGTCTCGTTCGGCTTCCTCCTCTGCCAATTCCATAACAGTCCCATCACTCGGCTGAAATCAGCTTGGGAAACCGTCAAAAATTTCGGCACCGAAGAGAAGGCTGCCTATACCAGCAGCGGCATACGCCTCACACTTTGGAAGGTTTCTGGCGAGATAGCCGTTAGTCATCATCTTCTGGGCACAGGCACGGGCGATTTCGAAGAAGAGCTGGTTCAGGTAGCCAGCCAAAACGGGCTCAGAAATCTCGAAGGGCACCATTACAACGCCCATTGCCAATACCTACAATCCTTGGCTACAACCGGACTGTTGGGCCTGCTGCTCCTACTAGGCTACCTATGTTATCATCTGTACTATAGCATTCATAAAAAGGATATGCTGCTGGGGACCTTCACACTACTGGTAGCAGGCAATATATTGGTAGAATCCATGCTCGAGCGAAGAGCAGGCGTGGTTTTCATAATCATTCTATTTGTACTGCTATTCCTACGCATCCCCAAAGCGGAGATTCACTTTGACCTTGGGCCAACAGAAGAAGAAACCACCTGACGAATCACATCTCTTCTTCACCCTTCTCACGCGGAATAGGATTAACAAACAGATCTGACACACCTAAAGGGCGGTACTTGTTAAGCCATCTGAAATCCAGCAACTTGCGATTCTTCTCTTCAAAACGGGCATCTGGGTAAATTTTCCCGTCAGGCTGATCATAGAAACGGATCTGACGAATTTTATTATCTTCCAAGAGTACCCGCATCTGACTGGTAATAGATGTGTTTATTCCTATCAAGGAACTGTCTTCCTCCTGCACATAGTAAACACATTCTGCATTATTGTCGATATCCACTTGATAAAGTTTCCTGTTCTCAATATAGCCAGTAATCTGCGTGCCCTTCACCTGATTGAACTCCGTGTCGCGATAAATACCGCCCACTAAAAATGCAGAACGGCATAATTGGACGCGGGCACGGGCGGAGTCTATCTTAAAAGCCACTATAGTGTCGGCGGTCATTTGATACTCCTCCGACCAGACCACAGGATTATGATACATCTGCAGAAGAGAATCTGACAGCGTAAAACTGAGGGAATCGCAAGCTCCTTGAATGTCGTGCCGGTAGAATTTCGTATGATGATAGGCCAACATCAACTCCGCATCTTGGTTGTCATTAGTAAAGAGTTTCAAGGTGTCCGCATGGACATAAAGAGAATCGGGGCCATCAATCATGATTAGCAAGGCGCTGTCAGTAGCAAAGGATTCGCCACCTTTGTCGTGATATTCCAGAAAGTTTCCGCGCACCACATAGTGCTGGCTCGTGTCCACAACCTCCACATGGTTCCAGGCCCTACCAAAATGTGCAAACTTGTTATAATAGATGCTATCACCCTGGACGGTTTGATACTTCTTCTGCATCTGGACATGGCCCACCAGCAAAGAAATGTCGTTTCCTGTATCGTACCAACCGCCCTCTGTGTACAGGTCCTGATCATCGGAACAGAGCTGCGTGGGCGAAATGAAGTAGACCACCTTCTGCGCAGAGTTGTAGCGCAGAGAGTCACAATCCATAACGTAAGACTCGTTACGCACATTCACATCGTACGATACGTAGGCATCATCCGTTTGAGTATAATAATGGCCCACCCGGCTGATGAGTGTATCTGTTTCGTTTATAATGGTGCCTCCCGTCAGATAATAGCCAACCTCCCGGTTCATATCATAAATCAAGCTGTCAGTCAGCAGGAATGCCTTCCCTTTCTCAAGACGAACTCCCGATGCGATAGAAACAACCTTTGCATTGCCGTCATAATAGACCCGATAGCCATACAGCCGCACGGAGTCACCTATAAAAATACGCACTTTGTCACCATAGGCGATAATATAGTTGTCCTTGTCGAACAAATACGCACTGTCGCAATAACCTCTGACATTGTCTTGCGAGAAGACCACGTTTCCTATCAGCCTTTGGGCACCGGGCATCACCTCCTCATCGTAATATCCCATGTCTGCCCTGTACTTGATACGTTGCGTACCTTGGGCCGACAAGATGTTTTGCATGAGCAGCCAACAGCCCAACAGAAATATGACACGACGCAACCCATCCATCACTGAACCTTCGCAGAGTCCACAATCTGTGACAATATTCTATCTTGCTTATATATTATCTCCTTCTGAACAGTTCCATCAGGATTATAGTAAACTTCATGGCCCTCCTTTTTGTTATTCTCGTAATGTGTCAAACGAGCCTTTTGCCCATTGTGGTCGTAGAACAAAACGTCACCACTGCCACTTTTGAACATCCCCTCGCCAACTACCACACCACGGTCGTCGTAATAGGTCCACTGTCCATCGAACATGTCGTCCTTGAAACCACCCTCAATTTTCACTTCCCCATTAAGATGATACGCTGTATGCGGCCCGTTGCGCTTTCCATTATGATACGTGAACTGCTGGGTCCGCTTACCATCGGGCAAGAACATCTCCTCAACACCCACAATAGTATCGTTCTCGTAAACGCAGTAAGTGTCCAACTGACCATTTTCATAGTATCGGAAAAACTCTCCGTTACGCTTCCCCCTCTTCATGTCCACCTGGATCTCCAACGTGTTGGGTTTGTCATAGTAATAAAGAGTCTTGCCATGCTCCTTCCCATTGCGATACTCAATGGAAGACTGCAAGTGCCCATCCGGATAATAGGTCTTTTCTTGCTTTGTACAGCCCACGAGACACACACAAGCCAATAAAGCCACTACATAATTGTTGAATATTTTCTGCATTGTCATTTGTTTTGCTTATAATCCAATGCAAGCACTATGCTTGCAGCCTGCAAAAATACATAAAAAATCCACAACACCTACCATATCCCTATTCATATAGCACGCATATTTGAAAGCATAAATGAAAATAAAAAGAGAGCAGGGAGAAGAATGAAATAGGATGAACGCAATAATACAAAAAAGAACATCCCCCTGACTCTCTTCATTAAAGCTCTAATATTTAACCACTTTAGCACGCACAACACCCTCAGAGGTCACGATGGACAACACATACGTACCAGCACGCAAATCCGTTAAAGACAATCGGCTGGGTAGAGGACTCGTCCAGGACTTAACCTCTTGACCACAAATATCCGTCAACGCCATGGAAAGTATCGTCATGCCACCATCCGAATAACGCAAGTAATCACTGGTTGGATTGGGATATAAAGCGATTGGACAATGCATGTAGTCAGACACACCCGTGCTGTCAGATTGGCCAACAGATTTTGTGATAACAATATTGTTCAATTGTGTATTCCCTTTTGTTGCACTTGCCAATCTCCAACGAACATAACGAGTCCCAGACTGCAATGACATACCCGTGAAATGCACATAGTCAGCCACCGAAATATCCGACTCACTGAACACCGCCACAATACTCCAATGCTGACCATCCGAAGATTCGGAGACTTCCATTTGGATACCCTCGTAAGAAGCAGGGGCCGCACCTCCCGTCTTTCCCTTAAGATCAAAAGACAATAGCTCAGGAGAACTGTCCAAATGTGCCACCAAAGAAGCATTACCGGCATGAGCTGCTTCAAACTTGGCAGAACCATCCGCATAGGAACTCCCCAAAGAATATCCTCTAAAACCACCCATCAAGGTTATGTCCTCATGCTCCGAAACACTGTTGGTGGAAATGTCAAAGGGCAACACCACCAAAGAATTTGTATCCTGAACAACAAGCCTGACAGTTGCCACCTCACTGTCATACATCCCCTGCTTAGCCGCGAATGCCTTAAGCGTGGTCGTTTGACTAACTATAAATGGCGCAGAATATTCAGATGATTCAGAAGTAGGGGTAGATCCATCCAAAGTATAGTAAATATGAGCTCCATTCGTCGCAGACGCAAAGCTTACCGACTGCGGCTCATAGTATGTACCGCTGCTTGGCGTGATGGAAGGCGTGGCAACTGTCTCCAACGAGACCTCCTCGCCATCCACGATGGCCAAATCGTCAATCCTGAAATCTGAAGTTCCAAGATTGGAGAAACGCAAATGCAACCGTTCGCACACCGGTAGCCCCACATAACTTACACGATACCATCCAGATGTTCCTGTTCCAACAGGCAAAGAATCCACCATCGAAAGCGTAATCCAGACAAGACTGTCACTGGAAGCCTGCACCATTAGCGCTCTACCATCCTCCGCGGTGGTTTTCCGCAAACCCATATAGAGCCTCGGCGACACAGCCAACAATGTATTGATGCCTGAAACTTGGAACCATTTGACCGAGTCATTAATCATCACATTACCACCTCCTGAAGCCTGCCCATATCCGGATGAGGCATTGGAGGTTCTGACATCACACGTACCATCCCCACAATAATGGACGTCTGTTTGTTGCCATCCCGTATAGTTCTGCACGAGCGTGGCCGATGATGGCACTCCCATGTTCTCCTCGTAGAGCACCACCTGGGCGGTCAAACCGACCGCTCCTAAAATACACAGCAACCCTACTAAGGTCGCCTTACATAGTAATTGTACTGTTTTCATTGTAGATCATTTTAGTGAATAGTTAGTGTTTATGAGTGTTGTTATAAGTTGTACAAAAAACAGGGCAAAAATACACATTTTTTATATTTTGTCAAGTATATTTTAATTTTATTTTGCTTTTCTTTTATTATTTGGAAATAATTGTTAATTATATTTCACCTGAAAAAGCCATAACAGCATTTTTTGCGGATGGTGTAAGAAAATTTAAGAAACTATATTGAAGGATTTTTATATCTTTGCGCTTCTAATTAAAATAGGAATATTATGGAGCCTGTAAAGATTTTATTTGCCGAAGATGATGTCAATCTTGGGAAGGTACTTGCCGCGTACTTGACTGAAAAAGGATATGTGGTCAGCCACGCCACCAATGGCGAGATAGCCTACGAACTTTTCTGTCAAAACACCTTCGACATCTGCCTGATTGATGTGATGATGCCCTTAATGGACGGATTCACCTTGGCGCAGGAGATTCGGAAAGTGGACAAAAAAATCCCTATTATATTCCTGACTGCAAAATCACTACAGGAAGATATGATCAAAGGTCTCACCATTGGCGGAGACGACTATATCACAAAGCCTTTCCCAAGGGATGTGTTGGTAGCACGCATACAGGCACTCCTGCGACGCACAGCGCACCAAGAGGAAGAAACCAATATTTATCAGCTAACCGACTCTATCGTCTTCGACAAGAAACGTCAGATTGTAACCATTCAAGGTGAAGAGAAGAAAATCACCACACGCGAGGTGGAACTTCTCCTCTTGTTAATTGACAAAAAGAATGATGTGTTAGAGCGTGGCTACGCCCTGAAGAAAATATGGGGGGATGACAGTTGGTACAACTCCCGCAATATGGATGTCTATATCAACAAGTTACGAAAACTCTTCAAGGCCGACAACTCCATCCAGATCATCAATGTCCATGGCGTCGGCTTTAAGTTAATCATCTGACACCTTCTTGCTTGTACCGTTGCACCGTTGCACATAGTTCTGCATACCATTCCTCTCCAAAAGCTTGAATCAAAGGCTCTTTAAGGAATATATACACTGGCATGCCCAATTTGTCGCCATTACGGCATGCAGACTCGCATATCGGCCAATGGTGATAATTTAAAGCCACATACTTGCCCACTTTGCTCACACGAATGGGATATAAGAAACAAGAAATGGGTTTTCGGAAAGGAATCTCGCCCCTCCGAAAAGCCTTTTCTATCGCGCACTTGGCTATACCGTCCTCATAAAACACAAAGGCACAGTCCTCTTTACCATGCAGGAGCGGTGTCTGGAACTCATCGTTTTGAAAAACAAAGGGGTCTCCGTGGTTTTCCACCACAGAGATCCCTTCTTTAGTCATATATTGTTTGTAGTCAGGGTAATAGGCAGACAATTCTGAAATTTCTTCTATCGCCACCGGGGCGCCTGCATCGCCATCTACACAACACTGTCCCTTGCATTGGGCCAGGTCACAGCAGAAGTGGCGCTCAAAGAGCTCGTCAGACACCAGCACATCCCCAACCACCAACATGCAGCTTGCTATTTCAGGCGTTTGAACTGGCATGTAAAATGGCGCATCAGTTCTGCTTCCCAAGTAATCTCCAAACCGCGCTTGATGCTGTCGCGACGGTCATACACATTCTTTAAAGCAGCTGCAATGACATCCATGTGGTTGTTCGTGTACACGCGACGAGGGATGCAAAGACGGACAAAATCGTTGCCTCCGAAGCGGTTCTCACGAGTGACTGGGTCACGGTCAGCCAAGACATAGCCAATCTCACAAGCACGAATACCAGCCTCCAAGTACAATTCGCAGGTCAGCGTCTGGGCCGGGAATTCCTCTTTCGGAATGTTCGTCAGCACCTTGTCGGCATCTACAAAGATAGCATGGCCTCCTGCAGGACGCTGGTAGGGAACGCCATATCCATCCAACCTGTCGGCCAGATACTGAACTTGCTTTACACGTGTCTCCACCATATCGAATTCAATATTTTCCTTCAGGCCCACTGCCAAAGCGTCCATATCGCGGCCATTCATACCACCATATGTCAAAAAGCCCTCAAATGGGATGCAGAACAACTTGGCGCCCTCATACCACTCTTTCTTCTTGGTGGCAATAAAGCCACCCATATTGACAAGACCATCCTTCTTGGCGCTCATCGTCATGCTGTCGGCATAGCTAAACATCTCCAAGGCAATCTCGCGCAAGGTCTTGTCGGCATAGCCCTCCTCGCGGGTCTTGATAAAATAGCAGTTTTCAATGAAACGAGCGCTGTCAATGTTCACGGGCACACCGTACTTATGACACAATTCACAGGTCTCGCGGATATTCTTCATACTGACAGGCTGACCACCCACCGTATTATTGGTGACAGTAAGCACCATGAATGGCACATTGCCCTTATTTTCCTGCAACACTTTTTCCAGCTTTTCGAGGCTCACATTGCCTTTGAAAGGCACTTCCAATTGTGTGTCGTAGGCTTCAGGAACCGTCACATCAACAGCAAAGGCCTTACGGCTTTCAATATGTCCCTTGGTGGTATCAAAATGGGCATTCCCGGGAACCACATTGCCAGGCTTCACCAAATAACTGAACAACACATTCTCAGCAGCGCGGCCTTGGTGCGTAGGGATGACAAACTCAAAACCAGTGAGTTCTGTGATCGTATCTTTCATATGGTAGAAACTGCGGGCTCCACCGTAACTTTCATCACCCATCATCATGGCTGACCACTGGCGATCACTCATGGCACCTGTGCCCGAGTCTGTTAACAGGTCGATATACACATAGTCGCTTTTTAACATGAAAATGTTCTGATGAGCTGCTTCCAACCACTTCTCTCGCTCTTCACGCGTTGATTTCTTGATGGGTTCTACCATCTTGATTTTCCAAGATTCTGCAAAAGGTAATTCCATAATTTTATAGATTTTTGTAGTTTAATAATATCTGTTTATTTAATAATTGTCACTTTATGGGGATGCACATCGCAATCCTCTGTGCGTGTCAATGTACCATCTGGAGCATAAAAGCGCCAGACACCCTCTCTCTTTCCCTTATCGTACACACCTGTGTACATGACGCTTCCGTCCTCATAATAGACCGTATATTGTCCCTGTTCCTTTCCTTTCTCATAATGAGCCATTGTCTGTACATGACCATTTTTGTGGTAAGCATACCAAAGACCATCGCGTGCATCGTTCGCTATATTGCCATCTATATACTTAGACTGGTCTGGATAAAAACTCGACTCATGGACCACACTGTCAGTGGGTTGCCCATCACTATCCAAGGCGTAGTAATACACGTCTCTCGGTGTGTCGTCATCATACTTGCTAATCGTCTTGGCCACACAGAGGGAGTCTGCAAAAGGAATGGGCGGGAAAACATGCAACTCGGCAAGTTCCTCATCATTCATCTTGAGAGACTGCTCCCCTGTTTCTTCCTTCTTAACAAGAGCCAGAATAGCACAAGCCGCAAGTACCAGCACCGCAATGATGCCGAGAATAGTCAGGATTATTCTATTTTGCCCG
This sequence comes from uncultured Bacteroidales bacterium, assembly GCA_937901455.1. Classification (GTDB taxonomy): domain Bacteria; phylum Bacteroidota; class Bacteroidia; order Bacteroidales; family WCHB1-69; genus F23-D06. The sequence goes on from CALDIA010000083.1 coordinate 11,517, forward strand.
CTCTCTTCCATCACTATTTTTTCTTAAAAGGTTTGTTCAACTCATTGAGCACTTCGTTGGTGATATCCTTGGTAGGATCGGCCACAATCAAATTACTGCCTCCGCCGTAGGTAAGGATAAAAGAGGCATTGTGTCCCGTGTTGATACGCTTGGTGACAGCCATCAAAGAGTCGGATATCTGAGTGAGTGCGGCTGCATAACGAGCCTCCATAGAGGAAAGTGCCTGCTCATAGTCGCTCTGTAGTTGTTGGCTCTCCTGTTGGAGGGACGCCTCCGCATACTGTGCCTGTTGCGCGTTCAGCTGGCCGCTCTGCAGATTATTCTGATAGTTTCTGAGCTTCGTTTCCAACGCTTTCTGCCGGTTTTGGAAAACGATCTCCTTAGATTTCTTCTCAGCGTCAATGCTGTCAGTCAAAATCTTAACCATCTCATAATTGGCATTGATTGAATCAATATTCACATAGAGAATGTCTCCATTGCCCGGGATCGCCTGTTCCACGTTCGAAGCCACTTCATTCTTATGCGAGCTCCGACCTTTGCCATATAACACAAAAAGGGTGATGACTGCCGCCAGCATCAACAAATCGAAAATAAGTCTGGCTATGCCATATACACGATGACGACGGACACAATCAGTTGCCTCCGGCTTCACCGCTTCTTGCTTTTCATACATCTCTGAAGATTCTTCAACAATCGCAACTTGTGAGACCGACTGCTGCGCGTCTTCTTGACCTTCAAGACCATCTCTATTTTCCATTTCCTCTTGATTCTTAAGTTCTTCCTGTTCCATAATCTTTTTATCGTTTTATTAATTATTATTTATGTCGTACTTAATGAATAATAACTATTGTAAGATGCCAAAAAACATCCATCGGACCGCCTTCTAATTTCCAACATCGGAGATATACTTGATACGCATGATACGAATCTCTTCAATCGTATATTCGTCATCACCCAAAACATCAAGCGCTAACTCTGGCGAGTCTGATTCGGCATTAGCGAAATATTCCAGTATGTCCTCTTGGTGATATTCGTCAATCACCTCCTCAATATAGTAGGAGATGTCGAGTTTTAAGCCTGACGCCACAATCTTTTCGATATCAGTGAGCAGCTCATTCATATCCAATCCCTTGGCGATAGCAATATCTTCAAAGTCCACCTTTCGGTCAATGCTTTCAATAATGAACACCTTTACAGCCGATTCTTTGGGTTTGGTCTTGAAAACAATATCCTGCGGGCGCTCTATTTCGTTTTCTTCCACATACTTCTTAATCAGATCCACAAAACGGCGGCCATACTTTTGTGCCTTGCCGGCGCCAACTCCAACCACTTTCTGCATCTCCGTCAAGGTGACTGGGTATTGGATACACATGTCCTCCAACGATGGATCTTGGAAAATGACAAAAGGAGGCAGATTTTCTTCCTGCGAGATACTCTTTCTAAGGTCTTTCAGCATTCCAAACAGCACTTTGTCAAAAGCCTCATCCATGCCACCACCCACATTGTCCATAATCTCATCATCGTCCTCATCGGGTTTTTCGGGCTTGGTCGTCATAATGTTGTAAGGATTCGTCAAGTACTTCTCGCCTTTGGGGGTAATCTTCAAGATTCCGTAATTTTCAATTTCCTTCACGATGAGACCTTCAAAGATGGCAATACGGATAATGTTTGACCAGAACTTAGCGTCATAGTCCATGCCCTCGCCAAACTGTTTGAGTTTGTCATGTTTGAACTTGGTGACGGAAGTGGTCTTATTGCCTGTGATAATATCCACAATCTGGTCTTCTTTGAACTGTTGTTTCACTGTCTGTATCACCTCTATGGCCAGCATGACTTGTTCGTTGGCATTCATTTTGGGCTTAGGGTGGTTGCAGTTGTCACAATTATGGCAGTTTTCTTCGGTATATTCCTCTCCAAAATAGTGGAGAATGTGCTTGCGGCGGCAGTTGGTGGACTCCGCATATGCGGCAGTCTCTGCCAATAGTTGCTTTACAATTTCCTGTTCTGCCACAGATTTCTTAGTGGAGAATTTTTCCAACTTGCGCAGATCCTTATTGTCGTAGAAGGCGATGCAGATGCCCTCACCGTCATCACGTCCGGCACGACCGGTCTCCTGGTAATATCCCTCCAAGCTCTTTGGCATATCGTAGTGGATAACGAAACGCACATCCGGTTTATCAATACCCATACCGAAAGCGATAGTTGCCACAATCACGTCGGCCTTTTCCATCAAGAAGTCATCCTGATTTTGCACGCGTGTCTTACTGTCCAACCCAGCATGATAAGGCAGTGCCCTGATCCCATTTTCCACGAGCATGGCAGCCAGTTCTTCCACCTTGTTGCGGCTAAGGCAATACATAATACCCGACTTGCCTGGGTGGGCTTTGATAAAGCGAACTATCTCCTTGTCAACATCTTTAGTTTTCTCACGAATCTCATAATACAGATTCGGCCTGTTAAATGACGAGATATACACATCGGCCTTCTCCATGCCGAGGTTCTTCATGATGTCGCTCTGAACCTTAGGGGTGGCGGTGGCCGTCAAGGCTATCACAGGCACTTTCTTGCCTATCTGGTTTATGATTTCCCGAATCCGTCGGTACTCGGGACGGAAATCATGTCCCCACTCAGAGATACAATGTGCCTCGTCAATGGCATAGAAAGAAATCTGAATCTCCTGGAAAAGTTTCACATTCTCCTCTTTGGTCAGCGACTCTGGTGCCACATACAATATTTTCGTCTTTCCAGCAAGCAAGTCCTGACGAACTTCCGTCATTTCCGCCTTAGAAAGAGAGGAGTTAAGAAAATGAGCAACTCCAATCTCCACACTGAAATTGCGTATAGCATCCACTTGGTTTTTCATCAAGGCAATAAGGGGCGATATCACAATGGCAGTGCCCGGCATCATAAGTGCTGGCAGCTGGTAACACATAGACTTGCCGCCTCCTGTTGGCATAATCACAAAACAATCCTTGCCCTTTAATACAGATTTGATGATTTTTTGTTGATTACCCTTGAATGTATCAAACCCAAAAACAGTCTTCAGTGTCTTCTGTATTTCTTTGTCAGAATATGTAGCCTTCATAAGCAATGTATCGCTTTAGTGGTTGATATATATTATTACTTGAAATGAAACGGATTACAAAAATAAAAAAAAATCACAATCGCAAGTGAAAATTATCATTGTTGCGAAAAAAAATATTTAAAAGGTCGTATCCTTTATTAGATAGTGTTTTACATAGGACTTGACGCCATCTTCCAACGAATAGAAGGTGCGTTTATATCCTACAGAACGCATTTTTTTCATCCGTGCCTCCGTAAAATATTGGTATCTTTCACGGATATCGGCGGGCATGTCAATAAACTCAATATTGGCATCCAAACCCATGGCATGAAATGTGGCAGTAGCCAGATCCCAAAATGAGCGCGCACGACCTGTACCCAAATTGTAAATGCCGCTTTGGGGATGATGGTTCATAAACCAATAGAGTACTCTGACTACATCTTTCACATACACAAAGTCCCGCAACTGCCGGCCGTCTTCAAAATCGGGTCGGTGTGACCGAAACAACTTCATGGAGCCCGTTTCCTGAATCTGTTGGTAGGTGTGTAGTATCACCGAACTCATCCGGCCCTTATGGTACTCATTGGGGCCATACACATTAAAGAACTTGAATGCGTACCAATAAGGTGGCGTCTTTGTCTGCTTCTGCACCCACTTGTCCACCTCGTTTTTGGATCGGCCGTATGGGTTGAGTGGTAGCAATCGGTACGATAACAGGTTGTCATCCACATAGCCAAGTTCTCCCGCCCCATAGGTGGCCGCCGAGGATGCGTATATCAATGGGATGCCGTATTGGGAAGCGTAATACCACATCTTTCGGGTATATTCCACATTCAACTCCTCGAAAATGTCATAATCAAGTTCTGTAGTATCGGTGCGTGCGCCCAAATGGATGATATAATCTACCTCCTTGGCATGCTGTTGAAGCCACAAGAAAAAGTCATTACGGTATATCTTGTCCACATAACGCTTACCTTCCCAATTCCTGCGCTTGGCTTCCTTAGTGAAGTCATCTACCATTATAATATCTTCATGCCCCATGGCATTCAACTTGGCCACCATACAACTTCCGATGAATCCGGCAGCACCGGTAACAATAATCATACGCTTAAATTTTGTTCTGCAAAAGTAAAAAAAAACGGACATCTCAGGATGTCCGTTTTATGAAAATTATGAAAAAGTCTGATGAACATTAAAACTCCCAAAGGTCGCTCTCCATGGTACGAAGTCTGTCGGTGATCTTTTCAGACTCGAGACGCTGGTCGCGGGAATTGGCAATGTAATCGGCAATCTCACGATCATAGCGGTTTGCCTCTTTGTAGATAAAGCTGGAGAATTCGCGCTTCCATGTCAAGAGATCATCGAAAGAAAGGCGTTGGGCATTATTCTTCACATTGAAGACCTCCTGTTTTGCCAGATAAGGTCTCAATTCAGGATAATAGATATAGCCAATACGTCTCTTAGTCGGTTTGCCTTCCACTTGCTCTTCATCTTGATCCTGGTCATCGTCAAAGATGTTGGTAGAAGTATTCGGGCGCACATATTCCAGAATCGGTTCCAATGTAATAATCTCATACTTCAACGTAGAGGTTTGTTTGTCAAAATACCATACCTCTTTAATGTTGTAAGAGACAATCTGTTTCGGCTCGAACTGGATATAAACATCCTTTGTTCCTATCTCTTCACCCGTTTCAAGATCAATATCAGGAATACTATAAGAAACGGAAAGGGTGCTGGCTATATCCTCTCGAGGAGTTGGCATAAGGCACATATCATCCGTATAAACAGGGAGGGTGCCCTCCGATTTTTCAGGATTAGTCATATCCACCGCATCAAAGATTGTCTGGGCTAAACTTTTCCAAGTTCCTCTAACTTCCGTTGGGAAGTAGAGCACGTGGTTGACCTTCTCACGCAAATCAATTGTCCTCCAAATCGTGTAATAATACATCACATCGGCTTGGCGAATTGGTGCATAGGCAACCGGATCGGAGAAGTCGCCCACATCCATCTGTTCCCAACGATACTCTGCGGGAGCACGATTGATAGGCTGATTCAGGGTACTACCGTCCTCATCCTCCTGGGCAAAGGCGAAAGATACAGCAAAGATACCTAACAACAAAAAACTTAACTTTTTCATAATTATATTTATTTAGAATTATCTTATACGAACAGAGAACCCATCCAGGGTACGTGTGCCAGCAGCGGAAGAGACCTTGATGTTCTCAAAATAGATCACAGTGTTAGAAGGTGCCTTTGAAATTTTAGCCTTAACTGCCTCCGACAAAGCTCCTCCTTGACAGGAAATAGCAGGGTCTTCCATACCTTTGCTCACGAAAATTACTTGATAGGAGTTCACAGTCCATTTTAAATCATAAACAAAATCTTCGTTCATGACCGCACGAATCACTGGATTGGCGGTCAACTCAGACTTGGCGCGCTTGCCGCCACGAATGTTGGCACCCAGCACGGCACGAGGATCTGGCACCTTCTTGACACGGAACTCGGTAGAGCCAAGCGTCTTGGAAGATTCACCCAGCTTTGCCGAAACAGAGGCTGTAACGGTCCGCCCGATCAAGGAAGCAGGTACAGTAACATTAAACTTGCCAGCACCTTGGGAAGATACAGAACAGCCAGGGAAGGAAACAGACAGTTTACCGGGATCCACCGGAGCAGATACGGAACAAGGGTTCTCAATACCGGCATATAACACATTCATCTTATCAGCAGCGATAGTAGCTGAAGGCTTCAACACGGAGTATTTATCCTTGAAACCATAGTATTTGGCTTGGCCTGTTGGATCCTTAATCATAATCAGACCGGCATATTTCTGCTCACCAATAGAACCAGCGGGGAGTTTCAACTTCACAAGACCGTTCTCGCCCTCCAACTTGGTGGCTCCACCAAGACCTTCTTCGGTTAAAGTATCCACACCCATTTTGTACCAAACCTGAGGAGTGGACTTAGAGTCGTAGGCAGCCACAATCACATCAGCCTCGTAACTGTCTCCTTGGAATACCATCTGTGATTTAGGAATAGCACGCCCCTGTACTTGGTCGAATTTGAAGTCATCAGCGCTGATAGACTCCTTCAAGTAGGTCAGCATGGCAGACTCAGCATTTCTGACTTCGCCAATTTCCTTGTTCAATAAGGTAACAGCAGCAGCAGAAATGATATGGTCAAAATTATGCACTTCCCAGTTCACATTTTCACCAGTCAACGACTTGACCTGTTTCTCAACATCCAAACCGATAATTTCGGACATACGTTTCTGGTCTTCCTTCTTGACGAGTTTCAGAAGATTCTTCTTGTACTCAATAATCTTATTTTTCAACTGCACTGCACGTTGAGGATCTTGTTTTGTATCTTCGAGCATGAAGTATGTAGGCTTGTCAAAGTTTTCCTTGGCGGTGATTGTTGCAACTGTCTTTGGGACTTTCTGTGTCTTGCCATTATTATCCTTGACTTCAACAAGAGTGTCACCATCTACATACATGATGAGATCACGAGTAAGTTGTTCAATGTAGTTGACCATATCATTGGTCTCCTTGCGTACTTTCTGTGCATTTGTATAAGCATCGTGAATCTTAGCTTCACCCAAAATAGTTTTCTGATTTTCAAACCAAGTATAATCAGCGGCGTTCTGGCGTGTAGCGTTGCGTGTAGAAGTAACCAAAGTATCATCTACGACGATGAATGCATTCAAAATATCAGCTGATACATTCAATGCCAACATTGCCGTATAAACCAGATACATCATCTGAATCATTTTCTGTCTCGGGGTCTCCGGACAATTTGTTGCACCCATATTTAAAATAAAATAAGTTTAGTGAATAAATGATTTTAGTGTTGAGCAGGATTATTTATTAGGGTTTTGGCCCATAGCAGCAAGCATATTGCCATAAACCTTGCTCAAAGCAGCGATGTTGTTGGTTAACTTATCCATTTCAGACTTATAGTTGGTCGTCTGTTCATAGGCTGCGGCCATCTGGTTGACAGCTGTAGTAGCTTTCTTGAGGCTCTCTACATATGCAGTGGAAGCGGAAGCGTCCGTTTCTAAGGAGCTGGCGATCTTGTCATATTTCAACGTCATATTGCGAACAGACTCAGCAGCTTTTGTCAAGTTGCTGACAAAAGTGTCGGAGGCAACCGTAGCGTCAGACATACCTGCCAGTTTCTTGGCATTATCGCCCAAATTGCGCATACCGGAAGCTAAGCTTTCGATCAAATCGGGACCAATCTTGGCCTCTTCCAACATTTTGTCAAGTTGTTGGGTAGGAGTTTCGGCGGAAAGTTGTTTTTTCTTATCTCTCTTGGAAGGCTCTACCTCCTCGCCGGTAGCGAGTTCCGGATAGACCAAAGCCCAATTGAATTCCATGTGAGGCGGCTCAAAAGCTGAAAGGAAGAAGATTACAGATTCGGTAAACATACCCACCATCAACATGATGTTTGCACCAGGCCAGTGTAAGATTTTAAACAAAGCACCCACAATTACCACGGCGGCACCCCAACCGTACAACTTTGCCATAAAGTTCTTGTAACCGTTTGATCTAACTAATCTGTCAATAAAATTCATTGGTTAAAAATTTAAAGTTAATGATTTAAGTGAATAATAAATAAATTCTTATAAACGTGAGAAGCGCTTCTGCTACTATTGTCGCCTCTCTGACGGCCCATGAACGACTGTACATTACGGAAGCCCACATAAGACTTGCAAGTATCCTGATATTCGAATGTACGGGCATACACTGTTGTGTAATAGCTGACATCCTTCCATGAGCCACCGCGGATGACTTTACGCTTCTTGGCCGGAGAGTCGTCCTTCTTGGCATAATAAACATAGACAGGGTTCAAGTCATGACTGAAGTTGGTAGCGGACTTGTCGAAAGCGTCCTCACACCATTCTGCCACATTGCCGCTCATATCGAAAAGGCCCCAATCGTTAGGATGATAGTGAGCCACAATGCTCGGATACATATTGTCATCGGCAATATAGTTACCTCTTTGAGGTTTGAAGTTGCTCAAGAAACAGCCATTCTGGTTAGAGGTATAGATACCGCCCCATGGGTAGGTGGCAAGATCGTTACCGCCTCTGGCAGCCCATTCCCATTCAGCCTCAGTGGGAAGTCTAAACTCTTGCTCGTTGGCGTATTCCTTTCCTGCAAGCCATGCCATGCGCAAGTGCGTTCTCCAATAAGAGAAAGCCTTTGCCTGTTGCCAGCTAACACCCACTACAGGGTAGTTGTCGAATTGGGGGTTAGAAAAATAGTTCAACAGCATGGGTTCATTGTAGGAATAGACAAAGTCATGGGCCCAGCACAAGGTGTCAGGGTAAATATTCACCACCTCGTGACGGATAAAACGTTGGTAGCCGTTGCCCGTGCTGCTGGGACGATTGGCGTAGAGACCGCCATGGTCAACACCATCCTTTTCAAACTCCTTGGTAGCCGCACCAAACTGATCGGGATCCTTGGAATCGCGGAAATTGCGATAATCGTACCACCAATACTCATAATTGTACATGGAGACATTGGTTGCGTTAGGACGATAATGGTAATAACGGGTGTTCACTTTGTTGAACAAGGGGCTGAGGGCCGCTTGCACCTCCTCATTGTCGGAATCCCATGGAATCTCCTCTTTCCAATTGATGAGTTTCGGTTCAATCAATTCACCCTCGTTCTCACCTTTCTTATACTTCTGATAGTGGCCGTATTTCTCCTCATCGGTTATTTCGGCATCACCTAATAGCACATGGGCGATAGAGTCGCGAACCCAATATACAAACTGACGATACTCGTTGTTGGTGATTTCTGTCTCATCCATCCAGAATGCAGCCACTGTTACATTCTTCGACTGCTGGGTTAAGGCGAAAGGCACATCCTCATCGCCACCGCCCATCACATAGTGACCAGCCGGAATATAGACCATGCCATAAGGTTCAAGATCCAAAAAGTCGGGGCGGTCCTTAACGCCTACCAGCTGGCCGTCACCGCCGTTCTTACAGGATGTCAGCACAACCAACATCGCTGCAAATAGAATAATTACCCTTTTCATATTCGATTAAATTTATATTTTCTTCAACGTGATTTTTTAGGCAAATATTGTGCTTAATATCTATTTTTATAAATGTATCTTGTATTACCATAGCCCGAGAATATCTCCGGTTTGTAGATATCGAAACAGTAACGGATCATCACTTCTATATCGCCAAAGCCTCTGTTAGGTCGGTATCCGAGCACATTGGTGGTAAATCCGTAGGAGATACCGGCATCCAAACCTTTGAGATAAACATTGGAAGAATTGAAAAACGGGCGGGCACCGAAAAATACTGAAACGGCATCTTGGAAACGATATCCCAGACCTCCCCAAAAGACACCATTGTAACGGGCCATAGCCAGAACGTCCACTTGGAACTTTTTGAAATCGGTCTTCACCATCGCTTGAGGCATCAGCTCCCAGTTCGGGTTCGCGGGAATCACCCATGTATATCCGCCATGTATGTACAATTGAGGATTGCGGGAGGCACCATGATCTCCAGAAATACGAAACTTCTGGTTTTTGTCAAAGGCACTGACCAACTTGGTAACACCCACACCAGCATACCACTGGTCGGACTTGTATAAAACACCCAAGTTGAAATCCAAATCCATCGTGGATTCGCTCAACTGGTCAATCGTGGGGTCTCCTTCCTGCAAAGGACGGTACTTGTCTGCATCAATAGCCTGATTGAAAAGCGCCACCTGGGCACCAATGCCAAGGTGACCTCCTCCAATACGCAACTTATATGCATAACCCAACTTCACATCTATATTTTGGTAATAACCAATTCTGTCACTCACTAATGATACACCAAAAGAACCATGTAACTTCTTGAGATACGACTCAATATTAAGCATGAAATCCTGTGGTGCTGTCTTGTCCTTCTGCTCCACCCCTGAATCGTTATAGTACACATCATTCCAGGCCGTATATTTGCTCCCATAGAAGGCGGTAAAACAGAGCGTATTATTCTGTTCCCCTATACCTCCGGCATTATAATAGGAAGTCGCCCACGGAAAAAGTGTAAATTGCACATCATCTTGCGCGTAACTTTTCGTAGCAAAAAACATTGTCACCAATGCCAAAATTCCAACTTTTATGATACGAACATTCATTACATAGTTCTTTTAGTTCATAATACATCTACCTAATTATGAGTGTATTATATAGACTTTTCGGTTGTCTTCCAACTTCCCAAGGAATAGTATTATACTTCAAATCCCCAAAAAAGTTACACATTACAACTCACATTTAGAATTTTAAGCGCCAAAAATACAACATTTTTTTTTGATTCAACCATTTTTGAAAAAAAAAATGACATTTATGTTTAAACACCTAAAATAACACTGTATTTCAATACGTTATGAAAAAATATCAACAGATAGAATATTATTTGACCAATCTGTTTGGGTTTGCCTAAAATTGTGCCTTGATAGTCACATTACCGGTGTGTATCACGTGGTGTGCTTCAGAATAACGGCCTTCGTAGCACAAAGCAACCTGTAGAAAAGCATTCAACGACAACTGATAGCTGAGATCCCATAGAATATTGCGCCCAACGGAGAGGCCCTCCAGCATCACGTAAGCAGCAGCAGTGTTAGCCTCCACAAGACCTTTTATATATACATATTGTACGGAAGAGATCAGCATGCCATACTTGGGAAAGCGCAGGTCGGCCGTGAGGGCTGCCTTGTGCGTGTGCGCATGCTGGTTGCTGAGTCTTTCCTGCTTGGCACTCCACAGATAGTCGGCCGTGAAGGTATAAGCATTTCTGAACATCCACGACATCTTGCCCTCCGCCTGATGATGGGTAATGACATATCGCCGAGTCTCCATCGCCTCCGAATCGTTTAAAGTCGTACGGAACAAATACCCTGCTTGCAAGCGCAGATCCTTAGTGGGTGCGCTTTTCAGTATCACATGGCGCAGCGTAATTCTATTCTGTTCAAATCCATAATACAGCAGATTCTTCTGGCTGCCTTCTTGTACAATAAAATCAAAAGCAAACTTGGAGGTACTGTTATTGAAAGAGAGTGTATTATTTAACGACAAATCTCTGTGTATCACGTTGGTGTCTGTGATATGCCCATAAAATGGATTAACATTAGGCCGCAAGTCTTTCACTTGAGAGTGGAACATCAGTACATCTACAAAGCGACTGAGGAACTTCCGAAAGCCCTCTGGATGGCTCCAGAGGTTGGCAGGACGGAGCTGCACACTTTGTGTCAAATGGTTGTTGAACGTATTAACGTAATCGTTCGTGGAAAGGTAAACCTTTACATAGTCGGCATCCGACTGGAAAGCGGCTGTTTCAAACTCCTCCAACTCTTCAATGCCATTGGCGTTATAGTCTATCCAAACGTGTGTGCCCTGCCCTTTTGCCACTTTCAGGAAAGTGAATACTTTGCGCTGCTCCATACCACTACCAATCTCGTAATAGGTTTGCCAAACAATAGATCGTTTCAAAAAGCGACCGTTGTATTCTGCACTGCCCACAAAATAGTGCTCTGCCGATGATGAAAAGTCGGTAATGCGCTGATTGCGGTAGGTACCCCGTACGGAAAAATGATGGTTTTTCCACTTCTGCACCCCGAAAAGGGCAGTACCTTCATGGATGATGAGATGTGATTGCAAGTTGCCGCTGTCAACAGCCCATTCTACCCTATTCTTGTACGAAAGCTGATATTGATAATCTTTCAGAGACTTGCCATTTCTGACAAAGACTTCCGCCTCGTTAAAAGCATAGCTATTGTCTCTCAGACAATCGGAATCCGTTTGTTGAAAAACATTATGCTCCAACAAATCGCGAAAACCCACCTCCACAAATTGAAAATCGTGGGAGACAGTGTTGTTCGATGACCAAAAACGAGATTTTTGTATGCCATCAGCCGTATGAAGGAAAGCGGTGTTGGAAAAAACTTTCAGGCCATGCCACTGCGTGTTGGAAAGCAATTCGTGGCGCAGGGCATATAGATCTTTTATGCGAGAATACCAGTTTAGGGAGTATTGTTGAAGGGAAATATCCGATTTTACAAAGCCAAATTGGGCATGAAGCATCTGTTCAGAATGCTGGGATGACTGGTCTTCGGTAAGATTATAATTGCGGGCAAACTCAACCTCCCGAAAACGTTCAATAGCGTGAAAATTCTTATGGACGAGCTGCCATTCCAATTCCGAGCGCAGGAACCACGTCTGTGCTGAATCCACTTTCGGTTGAAGTTTACGCAAATCCTTCAACTGTACCTGAAACGCAAATCCCACATTATCGCGGTCATCATCCTTCGAGAAGGTATTCTGGTCATAGTTGGAGAGGGCCATCTCGGCGCTCATGGTGGTAGCCTTAGACAGTTGCAAGTCGGCACCGACTGAAAGCATCTGGGCCAGTTTGGGGGTGGCGAGGAGGGTAACGGGTTCATAATCGCCCTGTGGCACCCCATCGACAGGCGCCACCCAACCGAATACACGACCGTTAGCCGTGACTCTCAACAGCTGATATGATCCCCTGTTCGCACCCATGTAGGTAAATGTCGGTGCATATAAGGTCTGCGTGGAATCTGTCGTGTACACGTAAACACCCGCATAGGTATCCGCATTGACGATGGTGTCCACACGAGTGTACAGCACACGGTCAAGCGTGTACAACACTGTGTCTTGATCCAAAAAATAGGCCGAGGACAAGTCGTCGCCTATTGCGGATAGAAAATGTTTGTGGGCATCCGTCAACTCGGGTTGAATAGAGCGGTTTTTCAGATCCTGCTGTTGAAAAAAATTAACATGGAGCTTGTAATTTTCCTTTAAGGATATATCGTTATAGGAATAGAGTGAATAGCGGGCGTAGTGGCGGTCGGCGTATTCAAACTCTACCACCACCCTTTTTTCGGCCACGATCAGCATGGCCGGAGTAAAGGTCAGTTCAGCGGTATTGTAATCGATGGTATAATCGCAATCATGCCCGCGCGTCAGCAGTTTGCCATCCACATAGACGCGTTCAGATCCTGCAATAATGACGATGCCGGGCTCGCCTTGCTCGCCCAACAACTTGTAGGGACCTTGTACCCCATTTAAAGGGGTAATGTTTTGGCGTACAAACTTGCCTTTGGCCATACCGCCACCTATATGATTCTGCATCTCAAACTGTTTGGCTGCTTTAGTAAAGACTGAAGCATTCATGCCAAGCATCTCCCCTGAAGCAAATAGAAACCGACTGTGGGTGGCGGGTAACAGAATATCGCCTGCGGAAATCTGTGCGATATCCTTATACAATAATTT
>CALDIA010000084.1 GCA_937901455.1 uncultured Bacteroidales bacterium
ATCAAGAACTTCACCTACCACAATGCCGACAAGATCATCGTCATCTCACAAGACTTCAAGCGTAACATTATGGCCAAGGGGGTGCCGGAAGAGAAGATAGAAGTCATCTACAACTGGGTGGACCAGAACGCCGTGGTGGAGGTTCCCCGCGAGCAGAACAAGCTGTTCGACATGTACTGCCTCGACCGCTCGAAGTTCTACATCACCTACAATGGCAATATCGGTCTTACCCAGAATATAGAGATGTTGGCCGAGGTGGCGCACGAGCTGGAAGAGGAAGGACGAAACGACATTCACTTCGTGCTCACGGGCAATGGCGCCTATTGGGACACGCTGGTGGCCAAGCTGCGCGGCGAGAAACAGGAACAACACACCCAAGCCCCCGACGGCACCGAGGCCATTACCTTCGGCAACATCACCCTACTGCCCTTCCAACCTTACGAGGACATCGCCCATGTGTTCAGCCTCGGCGATGCCAGCCTCGTCATCAGCAAACCTGGTGTGGGCGAGAACAGCGTTCCTTCCAAAACTTGGAGCATCATGAGCGCCTCGCGCCCCGTGCTGGCCAACTTCGACGAAAACGAACTGAAGGAGATCGTGGATGGCACGTCGGCAAGCTCAACAACCGGCAAACCTTGTGGCATCTTCACCAAGGCGGGCGACAAGGAAGCCTTCAAGGAAGCCATCCTTACCCTCTACAACGACCGCGAGCTGTGCAAGGAGATGGGCCGCAACGGCCGCCAGTTCGTGATGGACAACCTCACCCGCGAGGTGGGAACGCAGAAGTATGTGGAGGTGATTAGGTCGGTGGTAAAGAATAGTTGAGGGTTTTCAGTTGAAAGTATCTTGGCCGCGAGGAGGGGACGGGGAAGTGTTTGGAGGTGATATGTTCAGTATCCTGATGTAAAAAAAGGTATAAATTTCAGCAAAACAATGGTGGTGTGGAAAGAAGTTAGTAATTTTGTAGCGATTTGGAAATAATGCAATTATATTGCAAGTATCGTCAATAATAGTCTATTGGGTTTATGATTAAACATATTTCGACAGAGAATTTGGGACCTATATCCCAGCTGAATTCCAGCAAATTGGATAAGATAAATCTGATTATTGGACCGAATCAGTCGGGGAAGACCTTTCTCCTGAAGGCCCTCTATGCAGGGCTTAAAACCGTGGAACTCTATAAACGAGGGAAGGAGAACCGTATTGACAAGGAAATCTTATCGGACAAGTTGTATTGGACTTTTCAGGCTTCCGAGCTTGGTAGCATTGTGCGTAAAGGCGAGAATACGATGTCGTTCACCATGGTGTCGGACAAGAATGAGGAACTGACTTATTCCTTCGGCCCATCCACATCGAAGCAAGCATCCATAGACAAAAACACATTTACCCCCCGCTCATCGAACACGGTGTTTATCCCTGCAAAAGAGATTCTGTCTATCCGCAATATCATTCTTGATGCAAAAGAAGATAATCAGTTCGGTTTTGAGGAGCCATACAGTGACCTGGCCAAGGCTTTGAACAGAACCCAGAAAGGAAAGAACTATGATTCTTTTGCCCAGGCTAGGGATATTGTCAGCAATATGGTGGGTGGCCGTCTGGAATACAATGAAGAAAAGAAGGAGTGGCAGTTCCGTGATAAAGACCGTAGGGTTTACGAGGTGGCAACAACATCGGAAGGTGTGAAGAAACTCTCCATATTGGACATTTTGCTCGGAAACCGATATCTGGACAATCATGCTGTGATTATCATTGATGAGATAGAAGCCAATCTCCATCCTTCCATGATTTCACAATTCCTGGAAGCCATTTTTATGTTGGCTGAGTCGGGTGTCCAATTCTTCATCGCGACCCATTCCTATTTCGTCATAAAACGGCTTTACATCCTTGCTCATCGAAAGGATATGAACATACCGGTCCTTTCATTTGACAAGGGGGCATGTGCTGTCGGCAACCTGAAGGTCGAAATGCCACAAAACCCAATCATTGACGAGTCAATAGCTTTGTATAAAGACGAGATTAGTTTGTAGTATGGAGTTTGTTGAATCGTTCATGAAATTCTCCTTCCGTGACGAAGATGTTTTCCGGATAGAAGAGGATGAGTTAGTGAGAACAGCTGAAGGAATCAAAGCATGTGAATGCGTGGTTCTGATCAGTGAAAACATTGCTTTGATAGAAGCGAAGTCCTCTTCTCCCAAGATTGATAATGAAGAAAAGTTTCAGGCATTCATCGGTGATATTCGTCAGAAATTCGCGGATTCCCTCCAGCTATTCAGCGACATCAAAAGTAAGGTAAAGGGTGAGGAAGCATTCCTGCGTTTGCCGGTGAATTTGCGGAACGCCCAAATCCCCTCAGAAGCCTACAAGATATATCTAATTATACACGGACATCATCTCGATTGGCTTAACGGACTGACCGATGCCCTACGTAAGGAGATGAAAGACGTGGTAAAGGAGTGGAACCTGCGCGATTCGAACGTAAAGGTGTATAATGAACAAACGGCACTTGAAAACGACCTGATTGTGGCATATATACCCGTTGTTGATTTACCGTCCGTAAAGCAGATAGATGGTAATGCGGACGAGACAAAGGTGTGGGCTTGGTTTGACAAAGCCAAAAGCTAATTCTTTACTAACATTACGTCAGATTACTCGTTAATCTACGCCAATAAAGAAAATTAATGAAAGATTACCGATTGATTAAACGGTAATTAACGTAGGAAAATAACAGATGAACTTAAAGTTAAGAAATATCCCCTTCTCCCCGCCCGACATGAGCGAGGCGGAAGCCAAAATGGCCACCGAGGCCATATTGAGTGGCTGGATTACCACCGGCCCCAAGACCAAGGAGTTTGAGCGGCAGATTGCCGCCTATATCGGTACCCACAAGGCCGTTTGCCTTAATTCGGCCACGGCTTCCATGGAGATGGCGCTGCGGCTCATCGGCGTCGGGCCCGACGACGAAGTCATCGTGCCGGCCTATACCTATACCGCATCGGCATCGGTGACCCAGCATGTAGGCTGCAAACTCGTTCTGGTCGATTCGCAACCCGACTGCGTCGAGATGGACTACGACCGTCTGGCCGACGCCATCACGGAGCACACCAAGGTGATCTGCCCCGTCGACTTGGGTGGCATCGTGTGCGACTTCGACAAGGTGTTTGCCGTAGTGGAGGCCAAAAAACATCTGTTCCGTCCCGCCAACGCGATTCAGAAACGCATTGGACGTATCATCGTGGCGGCCGACGACGCCCACGCCTTCGGCGCCCAATGGCACGGCAAGAATGCGGGAGCCATCGCCGACTTCTCCTCGTTCAGCTTCCACGCCGTGAAGAACCTCACCACCGCCGAAGGTGGCGCTCTAGTTTGGAACCTGCCGTTTGGCGAAGAGCCAGTGAAGTACGACACCTGGTCTACAGTTCCACCTATCGAGGGTGAGACGTGGAATGCTTTTCTCTATCGTTTGAGCATGCTCTATTCCTTGCACGGTCAGAACAAAGACGCCCTCGCCAAGACCCAACTGGGCTCGTGGGAGTATGACGTCATCGGGCCTTGGTACAAGTGCAACATGACCGACATCATGGCTGGCATCGGCTTGGCGCAGCTGAGCCGCTATCAGGGCTTGCTGGCGCGTCGCCGTCAGATCATCGAGGCCTACGATGTCGCCTTGGCTAACCTGCCCGTTGCGGTGTTGAAGCACTATGGTGTCGATTTCGCCGGCAGCGGGCATCTTTACATCACCCGTCTGTTGGGTCGCACCGATCAAGAGCGTCGTGAGGTCATCGTGAAGATGGCCGAGCGAGGCATCGCCTGCAACGTACACTACAAGCCCCTGCCGATGATGACGGCCTACAAGGCCTTGGGCTTCAACATCAAGGACTTTCCGAATGCCTACCATCTCTTCGAGAACGAGGTAACCCTGCCCTTGCACACAAGGCTGACGGATGAGGATGTGGCGTATGTGATTGGCAACTATGTGGAGGTGATAGGTTAAGGAAGCAAAATCGCGAATCGGGGGACTGTAAAAAACGGACGATATCCGTTCAGTGAAAACGGCGATATCCGTTCACTTTT
>CALDIA010000085.1 GCA_937901455.1 uncultured Bacteroidales bacterium
GATACGGTTTACCAGAGCCATCCAGCGGAATGAGAAAGGTTGGGACGCGCTCTTTTGTTTGTGGCTTGGCTGCCGAAGTGAAAAATGGAAGAAAAACGGAAAAGTTATCAAAATAATCCCTAACTTTGTGGGGTGCTAATAAAGAAGAATTGACATAACAAACAGAAAATGAGCGTATTATGTTATACAGAATCACAGTAAAAAACTCTAAACTGACCAGCGGCATCCGTGTGGAAAGAGGAATGTCGGTGGATGTTCCAAGCAACAGCATGAGCAATCCCGTAACGACCAACGGCGGCCAAGCCGTGGTGGATGCCTTCATGCGGATTTATGGAATTGACATCAAGAAAGCTGGAGCATTGAGCATGGTGTATTTGGATGTGGAAAGGGTTGGGTGATAGATAATATGATAAAGAAATCCAAAGTAACGATAAAATCTCTGTTTATTATACATCTAAAGCATTACAAACAATGAAAATACCTGCGAAACCTAAACAGCAGATCCAAGACGAGTATAACTCCTTAATTGAAAATTTAGAAAATACGAAAAAGGAGATGATTGGTCTCTTGGCAAATAATACTAAACTACAGGACATCCAACACTCTTTCGTTGAAAGCCTTGATTCCAACCTCCAATCCTCTAAAGCTTTGATGAAAGATACTTTAGATGGCATGGCGTGGGATAATTTAGTTATTGCCTTTTTCGGAGAAACAAACGCTGGCAAAAGTACAATAATAGAAACCCTGCGTGTCTTGTTTGATGAAGAGAGAAAAAGAAAAATTGAGCAGACTGGAAAGGGCGAGGATGGCAAGATTGTTGGTGACGGTCAGGCGGACTTTACCAAAGTATATGACGAGTATGTTCTTAATGTTTATGGCAAGACTGTGACGCTTATTGACGTACCAGGAATAGAAGGCAAAGAAGAAGATTTTGTCGATGATATAAAAAGAGCATTAAAACAAGCACATATTGTTTTTTATGTACAAGGACATAACAAAAAACCCGATGTGGCTACAGCCGAGAAAATTAGACGTTATCTTAATGATTGGGTCAATGTCTATTCCGTTTATAATGTGCGTGGTGGAGCGGGAAATTATGATGAGGTTGAGGAGAGGAAAAACCTTTATACTTCAGACGTTGACAAAACTTATTTATTGATAGAAGATACTTTCAAGGATATTTTAAAAGATGTGTACAAAGGAAATATTGCAATTCAAGCTTTGTTGGCTCTATGCTCTGTCGCCCAATTTGCTCCTGAAAGAAGTGGCCTTAAAAATACGCAAAACAAACTAACTACTTATTTTGGCGACAGAAATTTAATATATGAATTTAGTCATTTTGAAGAAATAGTACAATTAATCAAAAACAAAACTGACAACTTTGATTCAGAGATTTTGGCCGCTAATAAGCAAAAACTACAAGCTCAATACAATAGAATTATTATTCATACCGCAGAAACGATTGGGTCTCAACAACATGATTTAGAATTACTGCAGCGAGGTTTGACGACATATAAAAATGATGTGGAAGAAATAGTAAGTTCTGCAAAAAGCAAAATTAAAAGACAAACGAATTCTGCCACCAAAAGAGAGTTTGGCATCTTGCTTAATGAGATTTGCGATGCCATAGATTATGAAAAACAAAGTTCCTTACAAGACAAAATAAACCAATTATGTCAACAACACACTTCAAAGTATTCAGAACAGATTAATTCTATCATATCAAATGTCTATGGCGAGATCAATGAAAGACTTCAAGAAAAACAAAAACAGTTATTAGACGTTTTTAAAAGCAGTCAAAAAAACATTGTCAAAACCGAACAAATTAACATCCAATTTGATGCAACAGTAATCATCGATGAGTTGGGGTTTTCATTCAAAGACTTTTTAAAAGAGGGTGGTGAATTAGCATTGGCGTTGACAGGCTTTTTATTTGGACCAATTGCTGGAATAATTGGGTTAGGCGGATATGGTGTATCTAAATTGATTAAAGGATTATTTGGTAAAGACGAGGCTAAAGACAAAGCAAAAAATGGCGCAAAACAAGAAATAGATAAAGCAAGGGGTAAAGCAAAAATTCAATTGAATAAAACACTACAAGTAATAAATTCACAATTAGATAATCTTAAAGTATCTATTGTCGAAAAAATCTCAAATGACATTGCAAATTCAAAGGCAATGCAAGATTTATTAGAAGGAGTACAGCAAACACTTAAAAACAAAAAATAACCACAAAAACGTTAATCATATGAACAATCAACACTATATGACTTGTCTCGAAGAATTGTATTCTATTCTTAAAGATGCAGAACAATATGGCATTAGTTTTAAGCAGTTGTTCGATAAAATTGCAGAATTAAAAGGTAATGCCGAAGACGAAACAATCAGAATTGTTCTAATCAGCAGCTTTTCAGATGGTAAGACCTCAACAATAGCAGGGTTGTTAGGGAGAATTGAAGAAAACATGAAAATTGATTCAGACGAGTCATCTGACGAAATTGTTGTCTATAAACCAGAAGGTATGCGACAAGGTTTTGAGATAGTTGACACCCCTGGCTTATTTGGGACAAAAGAAAAAGAAATCAATGGTGAGAGTGTGCGCTTTTCAGAAATAACCGAGAAGTATATAAGTCAAGCACATATTATTCTTTATGTTTGTGATGCAGTAAATCCTTTGAAAGAAAGCCATGCTTATGTAATAAGCAAACTCATTCGTGAGTATAATAAGATAGACTCTACCATCTTCGTAATTAACAAGATGGATGAAGCAGGTTATGATCCACTTGACGAATCTGATTTCACTCATGGAACACAAATAAAGACTGACAATCTCAAAAAACGCTTAAGAGATACAATTGCATTAACCGAAGAGGAAGAGAAGCGACTGCATGTCGTTTGCATTTGCGCAGATCCTAAAGGAAAAGGAATGGCTAAATGGTTTGAGAAAGATTTTCAAAGTTATTTAGACCGCTCACATATCGCTAATTTGCGAAATAAAATAGATGAGTTGATTGAAACAACTCAAATATCACAAGTGCTGACTTCAACACACAATAATACTTTAGTTGACCTCACCCAACAAGCAATGATAGTTGTACAACAATCCAAAAAAGATATTAATGCAACTATTTCTTCGTTAGATGAGAAAACAGGTGAGATTTCAACTGATTTAGTACTTCTTCAAAAGGATTTGAAGTCTTCAAGACAAGAGATGAAACAGCAGTTAGACGATCTTGAGAATCAATTGTTAGCAATAATTAATAGCGCAACACCCGAAACCATAGATGATATATTAGAACAACAAATCGGAACAGAATCAAAAAGTATTAATTTCGAGAAACTAAAGCGCAAAATCGATCATATTGTATCAGCATGCACTGAATCAAACAATGTATCTATTGCAACTCGGTTGAAAGACATTGAAAAAAACATTTCCAATCAAGACAAGGTGTTGCAAGATGGAATAAACAAGGGCGCAAAAATGGCAACAGAATTCCTAAAGAATACGAAAATATCAGGTGAGACAGTAAAAGCTATCAGAGATGTTATCGCTTCAAGTTACAAGTTCAAACCATGGGGCGCGATTAAACTTGCAAATAAGGTAAACAAAGCGATGCCATGGATTGGTGCTGGTATCGAAACAATTACATCCGTAGTACAAACACACAAAGAGCGAAAAAGACAACGCGAGTTTGATGAAATGAAAACAATGATTAAAGACGAACTTAAACGAATCATAAAATACGTGTTTGACACATTCAAAACCGATGAAGAATACTATCAGAACTTTGCACCTTCATATTTGCAATTAAAAGCCCAGCTTGAAGACCGTCAAAATCAACAAGAACAATTAAGAGAACTATCTCATGGCTTTGAAGAATTACAGACAAGGCTTTCAACTTGGCTGCAATCAAATGCTGAAGATGTTGAATATGAAGATATTCATAACAATTAATACTTAAAGGATATGGAAGAGAATAATTTTCATTCAGAAAAAGAAAATACCAACAGACAAAAAACCATGAGTGGCAAGAAAAAAGCTACAATTGTGGCGGGTGTTTTGGGAGTAGTTATAGGAGTTGTAAAACTACTATTGGGGGGAGGATCGGACAATAATAATGCTTAAAATTTACCAATAAATGCGAGGATTTTAAGAACAAGGTTCGATTAGAATATAATCCATTGTAAACAACGGTTGTCCGACAGATTAATGGGGCCTGTCTGTTCGGATGGCCGAAAAGTGATAAATAGACCCCACTTTATTATAAAAATCTACATATAATGATAAGAGGCAAAATACCTTTCCGCTGCACCGACTGCCACAAAGTATTCATAGACTTGGATATAGAGTGGGGTGCTACCATTTTTTCAGTTCCGATGAAGTGCCCCAAATGTGGCAGCACACATACTTTGCCTTTGCTTGCGTCAAAGTTGATGTACAAGGAAATGTGGAAAACGATGGACGAAAACAAAGAATCCAATGCGTAAATCCACCCTCAGCTTCACCCAGCCTGCCCGTCGCGTCTATACCGCCACGAAGAAGGCCGTAGAGCGATGCGGCCAGTTCAAGCGCATTGAGTGTAACGACCAAACCTTCACCATCACGGCGAGGCATGGGATGAGTTTGTTTTCTTTCGGCGAGAACGTCACCA
>CALDIA010000086.1 GCA_937901455.1 uncultured Bacteroidales bacterium
GCAACGACTGCGAGATGGCCGCCACACCGGTGAGCATCACCTACACATGGACAGAGATGGAGACGCCGACCATCGCCACGGAGTTGGTGAACAACACCGACAAGGGCTGCAACTGGGACAAGGAAGACGCTCCTACGGCCACCGACTTCACGGTGACGGACGGCTGCAAGGATAACGCAGTAGCCACGGTGACGTCAGGCGAGGTGACCGAGAACGGCTGCCAGCGCAGCCAGACGTGGACGGCGACATACAGCAACGACTGCGAGATGGCCGCCACACCGGTGAGCATCACCTACACATGGACAGAAGACGAAGTCGGTCCAGTCGTTGCAGTTGATGATGTGAATGTTCCTGCTGCCACTCCAGCCAATAATTCTGAACATCCGTGTGCATATGTTATTCCTGATTTGGAACAAGCTGTTTTGGCTGCCACAACAGATGCTTGTAGCAATGATGTTACTTTCGTTAGCCAATCCCCAGAAGCCGGCACCTTTATTGCCCAAACGGATCAGGTACAGCAGTATCCTTGTACCGTTACCGTCAAAGACGCCTGCGGCAATACGAGCACTACCACAGTGAATGTGATCATCCCGGCAAAAGACCTGACGGTAACGATTACTCAACAGAAAGAATCCTGCACAGGTGGTGATGGTAAACTCATAGCTACCGCGAATGGTGGTTATGGCAACTACACCTACGTGTGGAGCACTACCCCTGCACAAACCACAGCTACTGCTGAGAATCTTGCAAGTGATACATATTCTGTTACTGTAACAGACGGTAATGGCTGCTCTATTTCGGACGGAAAAAACCTTCAATTGGACAATCCTTTGATATCCCATACCCTCACAGGTTCGACCACGGTCTGCTCGGGTACTTCGTTTGACGTTACGCCAAGCAACGCCGATGGTTCTTCCGCGCCGGAAGGCACTTCTTACCTGTTCTCATGGACCGCACCTACAGACAATGGATGTGTTACGGGAGAGGCCGCAAGCAATGAATATGAACCCACGGTGAATGGTACCCTGACCTTCACCCCCAGTGCAAGCTGCCAGAACCCTGTGACGGTTGATTATACTGTAACTCCCAAGAACGGAGCAATATGCATTGGACATACATTCACGGTTTCCGTTACGGTGAACCCGCTGCCGGAACTGGATGTTACCAACTATACACAAACGATTACCTACGGCGAGGATATCACGCCGATTGAAATTACCAACCAATTTTCTAATCTGACCGTAACGCCTGGTGGTACTTACACCACCTTTGCATACGATGAAACTACTCATAAGATTACTTCCAGCAAACCTGCTGTCGGCACTTACACCTGGACGGTGACCGCTGCCAGTGCATACACGAATACAAATTGCGATCCTGTCGTTCAGACGGTTACCGTTACAGTGAACCCTGATACCATAACCATCGCGGCCAAACCGCAGACCTACATGTACAACGGTCAGGCACAAGGACCTGCCGGCACTTATACGGCGAACTTCGACACCTATGTGACGGTACCCACCTTGGCAAATGACGATGATTTGTCGAGCATCACCTTGTCGGGTAGCCAGACTGAAGCTGATACGTACGAGAATGAGATTGTGCCGAGTGCCGCTGTTATCAAGCACGGTGAAACGGATGTGACGAGCAATTATGTTATCTACTATGTCCCTGCCAATCTGACCATCAACGTGGACGAAAGTCCGATTACGATTACCTCTGCCACGGAAACCTGGACGTACGATGGTAACGAACATACGAAGCCGGTTTACACGGTGACGTATGGTAACAACTTCACTCAGACCGTGACGGTTGCCGAGAATGCCACCACGGCTACAGTTACGCTTCCTACAAACGATGTTGTGACGATCACTCCTGCCGCGACGGCTACAATTACCCACGTGGCCGAGGGCGAGGTGACGAATGCGTTCAGCTACGAAATCACCCATAGTGCTTTCTATACCAGCCAGACGAAGACAGAGGGCAAGTTGAGCGTTACGCTTGCCACCTTGACGGTGACTACGGAGAGCGCGGAGAAGACCTACGACGGCACGGCTCTGACAGCAACCGGTAGTGTTACAGGCTACAAGAACAACGAGACGGCCACCTTTACGGTGACGGGAACCCAGACGGAGGTTGGCAGCAGCACGAACAGCTACACGTTGGTGTTCAACCAGACTGCCGCTGAGAGCGACTACACGATCAGCGAGAACTTGGGCACGTTGACGGTTACGAACAACACGGTGGCCATCAAGATCGAGTCTTCCACGAAGAGCTGGGAGTATGACGGCACAGCCCATACGGACTACGTCTACACCATCACGGAGGGCGAGACCTCTGGCACCGCCTCGTTGAATACAACGACGAACACATACGATTACGAGCTGAGCACAGGCGACGTTATCACGATCACTCCTGCCACAACGGCTACAATTACTAATGCAGCCCAGTCCCCAGTGAACAATGCATTCACCTATACCTTAGATAATGCTAACTTCTACAGCAATGTTACTACCGAGGTGGGTACGCTGACCATTACCAAACGTCCGATCACCTTCACCGCCAACAGCACGACGGTGGACTACGACGGTGCTGAGCATACCTACGCTGAGACGGCTACCCCGTACTACACCATCTCAGGTGACGGCCTTGCCGCCAACCAGAGCGTTTGCGCCATCGCCCTCACCGGCGCCGGCACACTCATGGGTACCTATCCGATTAACATCACCGCTGGCAGCGTCCATATCTGTGCCGCTAACCAGGATGATGTGACCGCTAACTACCTCATCACCCTTGAGCAAGGTACGCTGACCATCGTATACGGTGAGCCGATTGACATCACCATCACGGCTAATAGCGGCAGCAAGACGTATGACGGTTCTGCCCTGACCGCTGATGGCTACACCATCGAGTACACTTGGGATGGCACCGACTACAGCGTGAATGTGGGCACTGACGGTATCCATCAATTCCCGAATGGTGACAAGATTACGGTGAACGTGGATGGTACCCGTACCTTTATCGGTACCACCGACAACGTACCTTCTATCGTATCCATCCTTCATGGCACCACCAGTGTGGCTCAAGCTTACAATCCTATCTTGGTGAACGGTGCCCTGACCATCAGCCAGCGTCCGTTGACCATTAAGGC
This sequence comes from uncultured Bacteroidales bacterium, assembly GCA_937901455.1. Taxonomy (GTDB): domain Bacteria; phylum Bacteroidota; class Bacteroidia; order Bacteroidales; family WCHB1-69; genus F23-D06. The sequence continues at coordinate 3,152 of CALDIA010000086.1, forward strand.
CAACAGCGATGAGAAGGTCTATGACGGCACTCCTCTGACCAACAGCAACTTCGAGGTGGTCAACGGTACCTCCGTGGCCTCTACCGACCATATCACCAATGTGTCTGTGACCGGTAGCCAGACCGATGTGGGCAGCAGCGCCAACGTGCCTTCTCAAACAGTTATCGTACGCAATGCCGATAACGAGGATGTGACCGAGAACTACAATATCACCTACCAAAATGGTACGCTGACCGTGACCGAGAACAAGACCAACATCAGCATCACCAGCAATACCAACAGCTGGCCGTATGATGGCACTACCCATAAGGATGAGACCTACACGGTAGTCTATGGCAATACGACCCTGACCCCGGTGGCTGGCTCCAATGGTCTGGTGTTCGCCCTCAACGAGCGTGACAATATTACCATTATGCCGACCTTCAATGGTATCACCTACGTGGGTGAAAATGCTTCCAACAACAATACGTTTACCTATGTGATTGATCATGCTAATAACTACAACGGCACAATCACTACCACAATGGGTACCCTGAGCATCACGCCGGTGGCCTTGACGGTGACCGCTGATTCTGATACGAAGGTGTATGACGGTACTGCCTTGACAAACAGCAACGCTACCGCCGCCACCCTCGTCGGCACCGATGTATTGGCCTCCTGGACCAATACCGGTAGCCAGACGGAGGTCGGCCAAAGCGCTAACGTTCCGAGCAACGCTAAGATCGAGAACGCTGCTGGCGATGATATCACCTCCAGCTACACCATCGCTTATGTGAATGGTACCTTGAAAGTGACGCCGGTTACCACCGAGGTTGTGGTCACCATTGTGGGTAACAACCATACGGATGTTTACGATGGCAGCGCCCATACCATCACGGGTTATGAGATCACCAGCATCAACAACGGTCTCTATACGGCTGCCGACTTCAGCAAGCCTGAACAAACCGCTACTGTGGCTACCGCTACCCGTACTGAGGTTGGTACCACCAACATGACCTTGAGCGATAATGACTTTGCTAACACCAGCAGCAACTTCAGTAATGTCACCTTCAATGTGACACCGGGTTATCAGACCATCACCAAGGCTCCAGCCGATGAGATTACGATGAATTGCCCGACCGCTGATGATGCTACCCAGATGTACAATGGCCAGCCACTGGCTCCTACGGCTTCCGCTACCGGCATCGGCGATGACACCTTCACCATCCAGTACAGCACCGACAACGGCGCTACCTGGAACGGCGATGTTCCGAGTATCACCCACTACGGCACACAGGCTGTGAAGGTTCAGGCCCTCAACGACAACTACGAAACCGCTACCTGCGAATACACCCTCTCCATCACCAAGCGCAGTGTCACCCTGACCTCCGCAACGGAAGAGAAGGTGTATGACGGCCAACCGCTGACCAACAGCACCGTAACCGTGACCGGCGACGGATTCGTCACTGGCGAAGGCGCCACCTATGATGTGACGGGTACGCAAACCGCCGTGGGCAATAGCTACAACACCTTTACCTACACGCTGAACAGCAACACCACCTCTGCCGATGACTACACCATCACGACGGTGAACGGCGTTCTGACCGTTATCGCAAACGTTTCGCCGATCGTCATCACCTCTGGCAACAACACCTGGATGTATGACGGCAACAACCACACCGAGGAAACCTACACGGTGACCTACGATGGCACGGCTGTGACGGCTGACGACGCTACCGGCAAGGTGTTCACACTGCCTACCGGCGACAAGGTGACCATCAGCAACCCTGCCTCCGTGAAGAACGTTGGCGATACGCAGGATGAGAACAATACCTACACCTATTCTATCGACAACCAGAGCTTCTACAGCGATGTGACGCCCAACTATGGCAAACTGACCATTACGCCGCGTACCGTGACGATGACCTCCGCTACCGCTGAGAAGGTTTACGATGCTATTCCGCTGACCAAAAACGCTCAGACCGATGTGACGGTTACCGGCGACGGCTTCGTGACCGGCGAAGGCGCTACCTACAACATCACCGGCTCGCAGACCAACGTGGGCAGCAGTGACAATGAGTTCACCTACACGCTGAACGCTGACACGCTGGCTGAGAACTACACCATCAGCACGACATTCGGCACGCTGACCGTGACCAAGGCTGCCCTGACCATCGCGGCTAAGGATCAGACCTACACCTACAACGGCCAGGCTCAAGGTCCTGCCGGCACCTACGCCGCCGACTTTGACGCTTACGTCACCGTGACAGGTCTGCAAGGCGATGACGCGCTCACCGAGATTACCCTCTCAGGCAGCAAGACAACCGTCGGCACCTACACCGACGAGATTGTGCCGAGCGCCGCTGAGATTGGCGACAACACCGGTAATTATGAGATTACCTATGAGGCTGCTGACCTTACCATCACGCCTGCCGAGTTGACGATCAAGATCAACGATACGAAGGTCTATGACGGCACACCGTTAGTGACCGACTACACCGAGGCTACGGCCACGGGCTTGCAGAACGGAGCAACGCTGACCGCCGGTGAGGTGACCAGCAATTCCCCGAATGCAGGTACCTATACCTACACGGGTACTACCGCGCCGACAGCCGATGACGACATGACCATCACGACGCCGTTCGAGACCAGCGATGATATCAGCAACTACAACGTGACCTACAACTTCACGCAGACCATCACCAAGAAGGATGCTGATATCACCATCCATGCAGAGAAGGTCTATGACGGCACACCGCTCATGGTGAACTACAACGACGCTACCGTGACCGTGACGGGTCTGGTGGATGGCGATGCTTTGAATGCTGGTAAGGCTACCACCGCGGTGGGTACCACGCCGAGCTACAAGGTGGGTCACTACACCTACACCTACACCCCGAGCAGCATGTTCCTGAGCATGGCACCAGTGGAGAACGGTACGGTAATCTTCGATCCTGAATTCGATACCGAACTGGGTCTGAACAACTACAACGTATCCTACGATGTGGAACTCGACATTGCCTTGCGTGCCCTGACCATCACGGCCGCTACTGAAGAGAAGGTATATGACGGCACCGAACTGACCAACGACACCTATACCTTCGACAATCTTGCCGACGGTGATGCTATCGCCTCTGTGAATATCGAAGGTGGCCAGTTGTGTGTGGGCGTGTCTGACAATGTGCCTTCTGCCGCTATGATTATGAAAGATCAGACGGAGGATGTGACCGACCAGTACGAGATTACCTACGTGAACGGCACACTGACGGTGACCAACTTCACCGACTTCACCTGTCCTGCTGGTGAGACTATCACCCTCAACTTTGGTGAGTGTGACGTTGAGTACGCCATCACGGGCGAGCCTACGATTGGCACCGGCATGGCTGCCGACAGCTACACTGTTACTAACAACATGGAACAACTGAATCCGCTGCCAGTAGGTACACATACCATCACCTGGACGCTGACAGATGCTTGTGGCAACATCATGGCCACCTGCGAGCAGACTGTGACGGTTGAATATCCTGAGTGCCCTGACGCTACGGATGTGGATGGCAACACCTACAACGGCGTGCGTATTGGCTGCGAGTGCTGGACACAGACCAACCTCGTGACCGAGACGGGCATCAACGATGTGATGACCTACTTCTCACCGATTTACTACAACGATACGGATGCCAACAAGGCTACTTACGGCCACCTCTACACTTGGGAGGCTGCTGTAAACGGCAGCGCTGTCAACGAGTATGGCCACGTACAGGGTATCTGTCCTGACGGATGGTACCTGCCTACCAAGGAACAGTACGAAGCATTGAACGCCTACGGTCCTGACGCATTGCGTGCCGACATCCTTTGGGCTGACGGCGGCGGCAGCAACACCACGGGCTTCTCCGCACTGCCTGGCGGTCGCTATGTGGGTAACATTGATCGTTACCAAGACATGACCTTGAAAGACTACTACTGGGCAACCACCACCACCGAGGCTGGCAACATCGTGCCCGCTGAGGTCGAGTTGACCATGAACTGTCTGAAGGTTACTAATACCACCACCACGAACCTGAACGGATACAGCATCCGTTGTATCAAGGAAAAGGAAAACCAAGCAGGTGGCGAAACTAATGGTAACGAAACCATCGGTGACTAATTCATAATCCAAATTTGATGATGCAAGGGAGACTCGAGAGGGTCTCCCTTTTTTGCATTTGATGGTAAAGAGCATGATGAAATACCGTGCCTTCTGCATGACAAGCCTTCCTATAATCTCTTAATCCTATGCTCCATTACCCTCTTCATTTTTTAACTATTAATTGTAAATATCTGTGGAACAGCACTTTGTATTTATTTTTTATGTATTTTTGCCGCATCATTTATAACAATTAAAAAAGATAAAAAAATGGAAAACAAAGTTACAACAGAGTCGCAATATCCTGATTTCGGGACGTTGCTGGAATGGTTAAGAGAAAACAATCGTCGTGCCAAGGAGGACTATGAACGTTTCCGCGAAATGATGGCAGAGCGGGAACTCCAATGGGAGAAATACTGTGCCGAGCGCAAAGAGCGGGAAGCACAGTTGGAGAAAGAGAGTCAGAAGCGGGAACTCCAATGGGAGAAATACTGTACCGAGCGCAAAGAGCGGGAAGCACAGTGGGAAAAAGAACAAGCAGAACGGGCCAAAAAATATGAGGAGTGGGAGGAGGATCGGGCCGCTACTCGTAAAGCCATCCGTGAGATGCGGGAACTCTTTACAACCCAATGGGGTCGGCTGGTGGAAGCCTTGAGCCGTCCAGCGGCATTGGCACTCTTCAAGAAAGAGGGCGTTGAGGTTGATCGTATTTATGAGGGCGTTCACAAGGCTAAAGACTCGGGACAGGATGTGATGGAAATTGATGTGGCATTGTGCGATACAACAGTGGCCGTGATTGTGGAGGTGAAGTCTCGTTGCGATAATCACGATATAGACTATTTTCTCAGTCAGATGCAGCATTGTAAGAAATGGTATCCCGATTTTGCCAATAAAAAGCTGCTGGTGGCTGTGGCGGCCATCGACTATGTGGGTGGCGCGGATGTGTATGCACGCCGCAATGGTCTGTATGTGCTGCAACTCAGCGGAGAGGACACCTACTCGATGATGGCGCCCCAGAATCCGAAGACGTTTTGAAACGTATCTCTTTTGGGAGAATGCCTTCGATATATAACATTATAAACAATACACCTACGAACAAATTTGAAAATCATGGAAAAGGATAATCATACTCATCATCATCGATTGTTGCGCCTTGCTTTTTCCGACCATCAAGTCTGCTTGACGACTCTTTGGATGTGCCTTTGAGAACTCTCTGAAAGATGTTTTTAAGGGGGGGGAGTGAAGGGTATTTAGGGCATTGATCGGGAATTCGCAAAATATTGTTATTTTTGCCGCTCATTTTGAAGATATGAAATACACTGTCTCACAAATAGCGGAATTACTTTCAGCAGAGGTGGTTGGTGATGAGAATGCCGTCATCACCACGGTATGTAAAATTGAAGAAGGTGTGCCTGGCGGGCTCACTTTTCTCTCTAATCCGAAATATACACATTACATATACACGACTAAGGCGACAGCGGCCATTGTCAACAAAGACTTTGAGCCTGAGCAGGAGGTACCGTGCACGCTTATCAAGGTGGAGAACTCCTACATCGCTTTTGCCCAGTTGCTGAACTTTTATCAGGAGCAACAGGCTGCGCACGCCAAGGTCGGCATTTCACCGCATGCCTGTATTGCTGACAGTGCGCAGGTAGGGGAGAATGTTTACATTGCGGAGTTTGTCAGCATTGGCGAGCATGCCGTTATTGGCGATGGTGCCCGCTTGTACCCGCATGTGAGCGTGGGCGATGGCGCCCGCATAGGCGCGCGGACCACCCTGAACGCCGGCGTGCATGTCTATGCACAATGCACGGTGGGCGATGACTGTATCCTCCATGCCGGCGCCGTGATCGGTGCCGATGGATTCGGATTCGCCAACCAAGACGGCCAATATTTGAAAATTCCCCAAATCGGCAATGTGGTCATCGGTCATCACGTGGAAATCGGGGCTAACACCTGCATCGATCGCGCCACCATGGGCTCGACCAAGATTGGCGATTATGTGAAAATCGACAACTTAGTGCAGATTGCCCACAATGTAGAAGTGGGGGAGGGCACCGCCTTCGCTGCCCAATGCGGCGTGGCCGGATCTGCCAAGATCGGCAAACACTGCATCTTTGCCGGTCAAGTGGGCGTGGCCGGACATATCCATATCGACGACAAAACCGTGGTGGGCGCTCAATCTGGCGTGACCCACTCCCTGAAGAATGGCGTCTATCTCGGTAGCCCGGCAATCCCTGCCCAACGCGAACGCGAACTGATCGTCTATCGTCGCCAATTGCCTAATATCTATCAGATAATCAAAGATCTACAAAATAAGCAGTAATATTTCTTCTAAAAGACTGTATGAACTTTCAAACAACCATTAACTCTCCTGTATCTGTGTCCGGAAAAGGACTGCATACCGGTCAGCATGTGACCGTTACCTTTGAGCCGATGCCTGCCAACAGTGGCATCCTATTTCTTCGCGACGACCTTCCCGGCAAACCCGTGGTGAAGGCCAGTCCGCTGACTGTCTTTGACACTTCGCGCGGCACCTCCATCCGGGAAGGCGATGCGGTGATACACACGATTGAACATCTGATGGCCGCCTTGGCTGGTCTCAGCATCGACAATGTGCTCGTCCGTACCGTTGGCATGGAAACCCCCATCTTGGACGGCAGCTCCCGCATCTATGTGGAGATGCTCAAGGATGTGGGAACCTGTCAACTTCAGGAACCCCGTCGGGTGGGTATGGTGCGCAAGGAAATTTCCTTTGCCATCCCCGAACAGCAGGTGGAACTCTGCATCCGCCCCTCCGAAACGTTCAAGATGACCGTTAATGTGGATTACGGCACCAAGGTGCTGGCCGCGCAGACTGCCGTGCTGGACAATATCCACTATTTCTACCCTGAGTTTTACAACTGCCGTACGTTTGTTTTCCTGAACGAGTTGAAGTTTTTGATAGACCATAACTTGGTGCGTGGCGGCGACCTCGACAACGCCATAGTGTTTGTGGATGAGGTGCCCGAAAAGAGCGTTTTGAAGAAGCTGGGGGCCTTTTTCCAAAAGGAGAACATGGTAGTGACCCCCGATCATATCCTGAATAATACCACCTTGCGCCATCCGAACGAACCAGCCCGCCACAAGCTGCTCGACCTTGTGGGAGACCTCTATTTACTGGGGGTCCCATTGCAGGCAGAGGTGGTCGCAAACCGTCCGGGCCACTTTGCCAATACCTCATTTGCAAAAAAAATATTGGAAAGCGATGATTTTTTTGTAACATTTTTATAATTCCTACGTAAGAACTTATTGAATTTGAAAATGGTAAATGTTTTCAAGTATCTTACATAGGTTAATGGTTTGAAAAGAGCTTCCCGCGGGAAGCTCTTTTTTTGGATCCCTAAACAGCCACCCCCGCGTTAGTCATCGTTTTCTTTTGGCGTGATGGCTCTCTGTAAAGATGGATGCCGCCCGCACTGTCCACCCTTTGGCTGCGACGGCAGACGTGAACAAAATGCTGGCGGTTGATTCTGCTAATCGGGAAGTCTTGCGCATAGAAAGGATAAGATTCCGGAATGAGTGACCGCTATGTGGTGAAAATGTGTATTTTTGCCATTGTTTGCAGCGTTTGAATTTTGTTTTGAATCAAGAAGATATGGATCTGAAAAAGATTGCTTTGACAGGAACGTTCATGATGCTTATAATGCTGTTGGCAGAAGCGCAGACGGTCTATCAGAAAGACCGGTGGGGGACGGCGTTGTTCTATATGCAGGAGAACACTGTTCGGCAGCACAACCGTTGGGGTGAGCAGTTGTTGTGGTACGATGCGCAGACCAGGCAGGTGCGCCAGAAGGATCGCTGGGGACAGCCGTTGCTCTACATGGACGGTCAGACGGTGCGTTCTAAGGACCGCTGGGGTACGCCCTTGCTCTATTTCGACGGATCTGTCATCCGCCAAAAAGACCGCTGGGGCGCCGCGTTGTACTATATAGACGGTCCTGTGCTTCGCCAGAAAGACCGCTGGGGCGCACCCATCTACTATTTCGACTTTGAACCCACCCTCTGGCAATTGGCCTGCTTGGTGTTGATGTGATTCTAACGCTCCGTATTATATTTATTTTTTATATCTTTGCAGCCGTTTGTTAAGTATAGCTAAATATGTTTTCTAAAACCAAAAGATATTTCCTGCGTAAGTATATTCGGGAGCACCGGGTGGACCGCCAACGACAAGTCTCATCGCTTAAGCAGGCCCGTTCTGTGGGCATCCTCTGCGAAATCACTAACGAAGACTCTTACAAGAATATCTACGCACTCTTCTCCAAACTGCAAATGGAGAGCAAAACCGTGCGCTTGGTGGGTTATGTGAACGAGAAAGAGGTACCCTTCTATTGTCTCCCTCAGCTTACCTGCGACTTCTTCTCCAACAAGCACCTCAACTGGTACGGGAAACCCATGATGCCTCAACTGCTCGATTTCACCAAGCTGGATTTCGACATTCTGATCGATTTCAACTACCGTGACAACGCGCCCGTGGAATCGCTGTTAGCCCTCACCAAATCGAAGTTTATCATTGGACAAAACCAGGGCACTTCGCAGTACTATGATCTTTTTATCAACGATACGAATAAGGATTATGCCCACTTTTTAGAGGCAATCTATAAATATACCAGCAAATTGTCCGGAAATGAATAGTGCACTCTCAAAATTCAAAGGTATGGGGGTGGCCATCGTGACCCCCTTTCTGCCCGATGGCAGTGTGGACTTCAAGGCTTTGGAGTCATTGGTGGCGTATTTGATTGACCAGCATGTGGACTATTTGGTGGCATTGGGAACTACCAGTGAGTATCCTACGATTGCCCCGTCAGAGAAGGAGGAGGTGTTGCGTTGCATTTCTGAGACCAATGCGGGGCGCCTCCCGTTGATTATCGGAGTGGGTGGCCCGAACACGAAGGCTGTGCTGCGCCGCATGGAATCGGTGGAGTCTTTCAAGGCCGATGCCATCTTGTCGGTGACCCCCTACTACAACAACCCAAGTCAGGCAGGCCTCTTTGCCCACTATCAGATGATTGCCGAACACAGTCCGCTGCCCATTTTCCTCTACAACGTGCCTGGGCGTACCTCCTGCAACCTCTTGGCCGATACCACTCTCCGCATCGCCGAGTCGTGTCCCAACGTGTGGGGCATCAAGGAGGCCTCCGGCAATATGCATCAGATTCTCTATCTGCTGAATCACAAGCCTGACGACTTCCTCGTCATCTCCGGTGATGATCTGCTGACGCTCCCCCTTATCGCTGCCGGCATGGACGGCCTTATCTCGGTAGTGGCTAACGCTTACCCAGCAGAGGTCTCCAATATGGTGCACCTCGCCCTATCCGACCAATATATTAAGGCCCGCATCTACCATGATCACCTGTTTGAGATTACAAGAGCATGCTTTAAGGAAGGCAATCCTTGCGGAATCAGGGCTTTCTTGGCGGCCCAAGGTCGTATTCATAACGTGCTGCGCCTGCCGTTAGTGCCCGTTTCTGTCGAATTGCAGGACAAAATCAACAATATTGTTCATTCTTAATCATCTTATTATAACCGAATAACTATGAGAAAAATAACGCTGGCCATCCTCTGTTGCCTTTGTGTCGGCATCATGGCTTATGCCCAATCGGCCCAGTTTAACCCCGCATGGCCTGAGACCTACGTGCAGGTGAGGGTGGGGCAGAGTGATCTGGACAATCTCGCCAGAAACTTTTCCGTTGATAAAGTAACCCATCTGGGCAATGGCCTTTTTGACGTGCGCCTCTGTGTGGGCAGTCGCGAATACGACACCTTCACCGCTACAGGCATTCCCTTCCAGCATGTCTCTTCCGAGAAACCCCAGGTGAACATGGCTACCAGCTATGCGCAACTCATCCAGCAGTGGAATCGCTATCCCACCTACAGTACTTATCTGGCTGCCATGGACACGTTCCGTACACAGTTTCCGCAACTTTGCGAAATTGACACCATCTTGGACCAAACACCTGGCGGGCATAAAATCCTGGTGGCTCATATCAGCAGTTCCCTGCACGACCGTGGCACTCGCCCGTCCGTTTTCTATTCCTCTACCATTCATGGCGATGAGGTGGTGGGCTACTATATGATGATAAGACTTATCTATTACCTGCTCCACAACTACGCTACCGATACGGAAGTACAGCAAATTGTCGATAATGTGGACCTTTGGATCTGTCCTATCGAGAATCCCGATGGCACGTATCATACCTCTAACAACAACCTGAACAGTTCGCCGTATTCCACACGATACAACTTCAATGGGGTGGATCTGAACCGGTCGTACCCCTTGGTGGGCGCTGCCACCGCGTTTCGCGACCTACAGCCTGAGGTGCAGGCTATGATTGAGTTTGGCTCTGCGCATCACTTCACCCTGTCGGCCAACCTGCACGGCGGCGCCGAGGTCTTCAACTATCCATGGGATACTTGGACATCCTATCAGCGACCTCATGCCGATGACAACTGGTGGTACTATTTGGGACGCAAATTTGCCGACACTTGCCACACCTACTCCTCTAGCTATATGCATGAGGAGGACAACGGCGTGACGGAGGGTGGCGACTGGTATGTGATCACCGGATCACGCCAGGACTATTACAACTACTACCTCCAATGCCGCGAGGTGACCATCGAGGTGTGTAATTCCAAAGTGCTGCAATCCAACTACCTGCCCAATTATTGGGGCTATATCTATCACTCTTTCTTGAACAACCTCAAGGAGGCGCAGTATGGCTTTAGCGGTGTGGTGACCGATTCGTTGACCCTCGAACCGATAGAGGCTTCGGTGGTGATTGAAAACCACGACGACAATGTCAGTTTCGTCTATGCTCACCTGCCCATGGGCGACTATCATCGTCCAGTCAAGGGTGGCACCTACCAAGTGACCTATTCGGCTGCCGGATACTATCCAAAGACGATCACACTGACTGCAACCGATGAGCAGGCAACGGTGCAGAATGTGGCGTTGGTGCCTTATGGCTATGGCGTGGAAAATCTCGACAAGCCCCTGGTGGAAGTCTATCCCAACCCGACCGCTGGAGATCTCCATGTGCACCTCCCTGCTGATATGTCGGAGGTCGTGATGACGCTATATGATGCTGCTGGACATTGCGTTTGTCAGCGTACCCTGTCACAGCCTGAAGCGGTGATCCCGATGCAGGAGTTGCCCTCTGGCGTCTATCTGTTGTGTCTCACGAAAGGCGGTCAAAGGGTATTCCAGCAGAAAGTGGTGCGTTGAGTGTTTGATACTGGAAAATGAACAATCGTAGGGACATTTTTGTATAATCCATTATCCATTGATTGATCGGATTTCCTCTTCAGTCAGGCCGGTCAAGGAAGATATGGCGGCCGTGTCCATTCCGGCGGCCAGCATCTTGGCGGCGATTGTTCGTGTGGCGTTGGCTTCGCCTTCGGACCTGCCTTCAGCCAGGCCTTCAGCCAGGCCTTCAGCCTTTCCTTCGGCCTTTCCTTCGGTCAGACCTTTGGCCAGTCCTTCTTCCAGCGCTGTTTTGCGAGCGTAGGCGATGGCGTCCTGCACGTCCTCGTAGTCCAGCACGCTCTTTTCGTAGTCTTTCTTTTCCATGTCGTTCAGTTTTTCCATCCGGCAGGTTTCCATCAGGTCTTTGAAGATGCCGTCGGTGAGCGTTTCTTCGGCGGGTTGCATCTCAGGGAGGTGCTTGAGGAAGTAGGCCCAAAGTCTTCGTTTGCCTTCGGAGGCGTCCGGTTTTGTTAGCGCGGCAAATTTACTCAATTCCAGGAAGCAGAGGCACATTTTGTCTGAAAAAATCTCGTTGAGGTCGTCTTTGAGCCACACGGTGTGGAAGTAGGCGTTCCGATCCCTGAAGTCTGGGGAGTCGTAGTCGAGGATGTTGAAGGAGACAACCCGGGAGAGACGGTACTTTTTGTCGCCTCGTCTGATGGATTTGCTGATGACGCGTGCGCTGTAGGCGACGGTGCGGCTTGAGAAGAAGTCCTGCCGCGCCCGTTGCATCTCGATGATGACGCGGTCGCCGTTCTGGGTGACGCAGTAGAGGTCGAAGACGCTCTTTTTCTCGCCGGGCTCTTCGCCGAGCACTTCCGGGGAGAGGAATGTCACTTCGGTGATGAGGCCCAGCGTGGCTTCCAAGTAGGAGTTGAGGAAGTCCAGCAGGAGAGGTTTGTTCTCTTCGCTCCCGAAGATGCGCTTGAAGCCGAAATCGGTGAGCGGGTTGAGGTAGTAGTTTTGTATGATCATTCTTCGTGGTAGTTTTGTTGAGTATGTGATTGTTAGATTCTTGAAATTGCCGATGTTTCTTGTCGCGTCCTCTTTGCGAAGGCCTCAGCGTTGTGCGTCAGGTAAACTTGTGCGTTTGTTGCCCTATTCTTCGTGTCATCATCATGATTGTTTTTTTTGCAAAATTACAACCATATCCATCGTTTGTCAAGACTTTTTGTGAAATTTTATCAATCAGTCAGTCAATTCATTACAAATTCAATTTAACTATTGATTGAAATAATTGTTAATTTTGCGCTTTGTTTTCGCGGATTTTTGACGAGATGCCGCTGGGAAGGGAATGGTGGGAAAAGGAGGGAGAACGGATGATTCTATCCTTGGTCTCCTCTTTGTTGCACCAATATGTATATAACATCCAATTTTTTTTAGGTGAGGGGAGGGATGGAAAAAAATATTATTTTTGCGCTGTAAACCTATTAGGGAAATTGTGAGATAGGATTAGGTTTACAGACATATGAATAAAGGCGTTTATTGACGCTTTGTGGCGGTCTCTTTGAAACTTCGCAACTTTCAGGAACCAAACCGCGCAGAGTAGCAGTGAATGTCCTCTGGATGTGTATAAACACTGTATTAACCATACAGGTAATTTGCATATTCGGCGTGGACTTCAAGTTGCTTGTTATGGTTTGGTTAGGGCATTGCGAAGGCCTCAAAGAGAGCGTGACGAGCCAATAAGGACTCCACGCTTTTTTTGTTGTTGCCTGTCCTGTCGGGAGTTGCGGGTCGGGGATGTGAAAAAAGAATATGTCGGAATTTATAGTTGTGGGTGAAGCTACTTTATCAGCTGATGATCTAATGTCTATGAAATTTTCAAAACCGAGAAAAATAATTGACTCTACAGGATGTGAGAATTTCACAGGTTCATTATTTTGGACAGAAGATAATAGGACTCGGAGGATGCGTTATTATTCAGATTTTTACTTTGAAGAAACACCTCCAATAGGCACAATGGTCTTGTTAAAACAAAATCCTCTGACAAAAGAGGATATTTGCGTATTTAAGAAATAGCGTTTTGTAATTGATGAGGCATTTAGGTTTTCTAAAATGGATATTTCCAATGATTTAAGGCTGTTGTCGACAGTTTTATGATACGACAAATTTCGATAAATAATTTTTCAAACTTAAATTCAAACCTATTAATATGGCAAATACGCTTTTAGAAGTTCTTAGAGCCAATAATGATGAGATCCACTCGGAGAAGGAACTTGATCGAGTTTATCTCACCGAAGAGTTGATAGAAGATTTTAAAAAATGTAAGATTAAAAAAGGTATATCCAATAACAGTGGAGTTGCTTATTTCTATATTGAGACTTCCGACGGTTGTTGGTGTTTCCTTCCAAGAGATTGGCAAGAAAATCCTATGCTTGAAATAGGCGATGCTGTAGTAGTATACAAAAAGAGAGGGAGGGGATATATTTGTATCGAAAGACAAAGGTGAAATATAGCTTAGCATTTGTAATCAACGATGGCTTTGTACAAGGAATTGTCGGATTCAGAACTGGTGCGCCGATTACTCGCCAACGAAGAGCAGGCGATCCTTTACTTCTTTTATGAGAAGTACTACAGCGTTTTTGAGTATCACATCTATAAGATATTCCCTTATGAAGTAAGTGTGCAGGGGCTTGTGCATGATTTCTTCCTACACTTGTGTGAAAATGAATGGAGACGGCTCCGCTCTTTCGATCCGGCAAAAGCCCAGCTTAACACGTGGGTCTCAGTGGTGTCTTTCCGTTTTTTTCTGAATTATAAGAAATCGAAGATAGATTCAAACGGGCTTATCACTATATATGAAACGTGGGATGATAAGGTGATACAGTACAGGCAGGAGTGTCACGACCAGACGGAGATGGATGTTCGAAAGGCAATTGATACTTTGAAGAATGAGACGGAACGGGAGGTGGCACGACAACTATTGTTGGAAGAGGCGGATGTGCAGGAGGTGGCGGCAGCCCATAGCCTTTCTGTGGATTACACCTATACGGTAAAAAGCCGTGCCATCGCGAAATTACGAAAATTGTTAAAGGATTACAAGTCATGAGCAAATTGAATATAACGGACGAAAAATGGATGCGTTTTTTGGCTGGCAACGTCTCCGAAGAGGAGAGTGCCGCCATCATACGGCAGATGGCTGAAGATGATGCGCTCATGGAGGAGTATATGGCCGTTATGGGGGCTTCGAAGCTGGTGGACACACCTTCACAGGAACCGCCGGATATGGCCAAGGCTGAAGCGCAGATTGTCCAAGCTTTGCCCAAGTCCTCTGTCCCCATGCTCACGCAGGGGCGAAAACACAAACGTCTTTATTGGGCTGCCGCCCTGCTCACCCTGCTTGTCGGCACTACTGTTTTCTTCGTTACACGCTATGGCGATGATGCCAATAGACTGGCGGAAACGGGGAGAAAGCAAAGACCTCGGTTGAATTCGGTGAATGTTTCAGAATCAAAGGTCTCCATGCGTCAGAATAATGGCAGTGAGAACACCGAGAGATTAAATGAGTCCGTTACGGAACATGATGTGGGTGTGCAATCTTCACCGTCTGGTGAGTGGCATACGCTCCAATTGGAGGAAAAGCATTATGCTGAATCCTTGGTCGCGAATGAACTGACCATGATTAAGCCGAATAAAGAAAGTTATGCGGTGTTGTGTAAGAATCTTGACAAATCTTTTTCCTTTCAATGGAAGACAGCCAATATGAAGAGTCTTCACTTTGAAGTAAAGGACATTCGGGGAAATGTTGTGGCTGAAACAAAAGATGCAAATGCTGATGGTTATGACATGAAATACCGGATGGCATACCCAGCCAACCAACTTGTTTGGAGACTAAATGTGACGTATCAGGACGGTAGCAAAGAATCCCGGACTGGAAAAATAAATGTTGATTATCAAATACAGTAATAAGTCTATGCAGAAAAGAATTTTTACCCTTTCGATTGTTTTGATGACTATGATTGTTTCGGTGGCTTTTGCCCAGTCTGAGGCTACCACACCTCCCATGAGTTTTAACATTGCCAAGGAGGTGAAGCCCCCATTGTGGGAGATTGTAGAGGAACCCCATTTTGTGGATGCAGATGGGAATAATACAATAGACGCCAATGAACAGTGCCGGATTGTGATGAAAATTAAGAACATTGGCATGGGCGATGGTATGGGACTGACCGCCAAGATTTCTGCCAAAGGAACCACAAACGGCATCTCTATTGCAGACCATAAGTTGCCGACTATCCCCGTGAATAGCACACGAACCATAGAATTTCCAATCAACACAGACATGAACACAGCTGATGGGGCTGTGGAATTTACTGTGTATGTAGATGAACCGCTTGGCTTTAGCACAGATCCATATATCATAAGAATAAGGTCTCGAAAATTCCAAGAACCTTTGATTGTGGTAAAAGACTACGTGGTGTCAGGCGTAAATGGCGGAACGCTTAAGAGACAGATGCCTTTCTCGTTAGAGATTTTGGTTCAAAACACGCAGCAAGGCTTGGGCGAAAATGTTCACGTTGAACTGCAATACCCTAATAATGTTTTTAATAGTAGTGGAAATGATCTATATACTTACTCGGAGTTGCTGCCTGGGGAATCAAAGAGATTATCGTATAACCTTATCATAAGTAATAAGTACGAGGGCGCCACGTTGCCACTGAAAGTGAAAATAAGGGAGAAATATGGACGATACGCACAAGACAAGGAGATTGATTTGACATTGGACCAGCCGTTGTTGGCCGGGCGGACCATTGAAGTGGAATCGCAAGTCGCCCGGACGGATATTATGGATGCCCAATTACGCTCAGATGTGGATCGGGATATTCCGAAAACATCAAAGAACAATTCCCATCGTTTTGCCATAATTATTGGGAATCAGGACTATCACACCTACCAAACAGGCCTTGAGCAAGAACAAGATGTCCCGTTTGCGGTCGAGGATGCCAATGTCTTTAAACAATATTGTATTCACACACTTGGATTTATGGAAGATAATGTTGTGCTTCTGAACAATGCTACATCGGCCAAAATGAAACAGGAGATTGATTGGATAACACGTTTGGCTTCGCGCGATCCGCAGTCTGAAATCGTATTCTACTATGCAGGGCATGGCTATCCTAATGAGGCCACAAAGGAGCCCTATTTGATTCCTGTGGATGTGAATGCCAATAGCTTGTCAACAGCTATTCCTTTGTATGAGTTGTATGCTAAATTGGCTAATTCTGGAGCCAGTAAGGTGACTATTTTTCTGGATGCTTGTTTTAGCGGAGGAGGCCGAGATGTTGGACTGGTGGCTTCGCGTGGCGTTAAAATCACCCCTAAAAAGGATATCCTGACCGGCAACGTGGTGGTATTCTCCGCTACGACCGCAGATCAATCAGCATTACCCTATAACGATAAGCATCACGGCATGTTCACCTATTTTCTCCTGAAGATGATGAAAGAGACAAATGGTGATTTTACTTATAAGGAATTGTATGAGTATCTTAAGAAGAATGTGGACGACAGTTGTCTGAGAGTCAATAGAAAGGAGCAAACTCCCGAAGTGAACACCTCCTACCAGGTGCAAGATGTTTGGGAAAACTGGAAATTCTAATTTTTGCTAAAGATTCTGAAACATAGCATGAAAGGAAGAATTTTAACGATATTGCCATATTTATTTCTTCTGACATTGACGCATCTTTCAGCCCAAAATGTCACCAACATAAATGCCGTTCAGAAAGGAAAAATCGTGGAGATAACTTACAATCTTGACAAGGCGGCAGACATATCCGTGTATGTTTCTATGAGCGGCGGAACTTCCTTTCGAGAACTGCAATATGTTACCGGAGATGTGGGGAAAACGGTAAGTCCGGGCCATAAGACTATCGAATGGGATGTGCTGGAGGAAGTGGATCAACTGCAAGGTGACAATATAGTCTTTATGGTACGAGTGGATGCCAATGCGGAGAAGAGATGGCGAAAGGAAGCAAGAGACTTGTATCTGGGCAACCGTCCATTCAGCACCTTTTTTACCCTAAATGTCGCATATAGCCCTATGCCCCAATGGTCATACGGTTTCAAAATAGGCCAAGTAAAGAAGTTTGGCTGGTATTTGAACGCGATGAGCAATTTCCATTTTAAAGGTATGTATCATCCTTTCGTGGAGTCGCATTACTATATGCTGACAGGCAAAAACAGCCCCGCATGCTTCTCTGCTGAAGCCGGTTTTATAGCTCGTCCTATAAGACCCCTATCCCTTTTTGTTGGTGCCGGATATGGCTATAGGACGCTTGCCATCAAGACCTCTGATAAGCAATGGTATAGCTATCCGGACAGAACATATTCGGGCCTGTCGGCTTCTGCGGGAATAATGTTCGACATGAAAGGGTTTGTGCTTACAGCCGAGGCTGCAACCATCAATTTTAAAACCATCGAAGCCCGATTGGGGCTCGGCTTCTGCATACCTAATAAAAAGCGAGACAGAAATCAAATCGTGATTGTGAAATGAAAAGAATAGTTGTTGTGATTCAGATAGTGATAGTGAGCGCCATGCTTCTCTCTTGCGAGAAGGACCCCTCTTTTGAAAACGGATACTATCTGTTTGAAAATGGCGTCATGAACGAAGCTGAAAGGGTTGGCTTGATTTTTTTGAGTTGGAAGGATGTCTCCTTGCCTGATTCTGTAAAGAATGCCATTAGAGAAATTGCTTCTGCAATGGTTCTTGTGGAAGGGGATACTTATACGATGGGGGATTATGATTATGAGTCTGAAAGCCCTGCCCATGAGGTGTCTTTGTCCGATTATTGGATATCTGCCATAACTGTAACTCAGAAGCAATGGTGTGCGATTATGGGTGAGAACCAGATGTGGCATTCTGCTTACGGGAAAGGGGATGATTATCCCGCAAACTATGTTTCTTATGATCAAGCTTTGCTGTTTGTTCAGCGGTTGAATTCGTATGCGGGCACGCACTTCCGTTTGCCGACCGAGGCCGAGTGGGAATTCGCAGCCTTGGGCGGCAAGCGTTCCCAAGGTTATATATACAGCGGTAGCTCCAATATTGACGAGGTGGCTTGGTACAATGGGAACACCTCTGGCTCGATGTTGCCCGTAGGTTGGAAAGTACCAAACGAGCTGGGCTTGTATGACATGAGTGGAAATGTGTGCGAATGGTGCTCTGACTGGTATGGAACCTATTCTGGTGAAACGGTGACAAATCCTGCAGGACCCACAAACGGCACAAAGCGTGTGGTGAGAGGTGGTAATTTTACGCTTAATGCCAATTATGCCCGCTGCAAAGCCCGTAATGCACTGACCCCCAACAACCAGTCCCTGGCTGTGGGTGTACGCTTGGTGATGGATGTTCAATAAGAAACTGTTTTGAAACAATAATCGGAAAAAATGAGGCTTATACAAAAATTAATTCTATTGATTATATGTTTGCTGATGCTGCATTATGCTCCAGCTCAAATGCGAACGGTCAAGTTTACCGGAAGAGACATGACCGACCAGTATCGTATCCAACTGAGTAAGGTCTCTGTGTATAATATGGATCAGCTTTGGGAAGAGGTGGTGTATTATCCGGATACAACCATGACCATGGGTGGAGTGGGGGTTGAGGACTATGCCCCGCTGTCCAACTTTCATCTTTGGCAAAATGTGCCGAACCCCTTTGACGGTACCACAAATTTTGCACTGTCTGTGAACGAGCCAGGAATGGTAACAATTGAGATATTCGATCTTGCTGGTAAAATGGTGTCGGGAAGTAGCTTCCCCAACTTGACTTCCGGTACGCATCTCTTTAAGGCGACGCTTGCTACGCCTCAAACGTATGTGCTAAGTGCAAACAGTGCGCATGGACAAACCACTATTAAATTGGTCAATGAGGGTGCCGGCGCTGCTGATGCCATCCAGTATATTGGTGTGGTGGATACTAAAGGAGACGTTTTCGTTAACTTGAATGATGTCAAGATGGCTGGCTCTTATCCATTTTCTGTGGGTGATGAGATGCAGTATGCGGGTTATGCTATGCTGGACGGAGAGGAGAAGAAAAGTGCAGTGGTGCAGCAATGCCAGTTTGATGACGAAACTGTGAAACTAATGTTCGATGTTTCGGTGCCGAATGTGGTTACGGTAAGCGCCTCGCAGGTGACGGGTAGTTCTGCTGTGGTATCGGGCTCGGTGGTGACAGACCACAACTCTGCTGTAGCCAATCGTGGTTTTTGTTATAGTATGACTCCTAATCCCACTATATCCAACAATGTTGTAACAGCTGGCGCTGGCGTGGGCGAGTTTTCCGCAACGCTGACAGGACTTGCGCCAGTGACTACCTACTATTTCCGAGCCTATGCAGAAAACGGTGTGGGCATAGACTATGGATCACAGAAAGCCTTTACAACAACCGTTTCAGTACCAGAGGTAATCACTGATGATGTGAGCAATATAACCAGTAATACTGCCTCTTGTGGCGGGTGGGTGTCTGCTACGGGAGGAGCCGCTGTGACAGTGCGAGGCGTATGTTGGAGTGCATCTCCAAATCCAACAATTTCTGATGAACATACTGTTGATGGCAGCGGGACAGGCTCTTTTACAAGTAGCATGAGTAACCTGCTTCCTGGTACCACATACTATGTGCGTGCGTATGCGAACAATAGTGCTGGTACAGGTTACGGGGAACAAAAAACTTTCACCACGATGGCTACTTTGCCGATGGTGTACACAAAGCCCATTTCTGGTATAACCCATAACTCGGCTATTTGCGGAGGCTCTGTTACTGCTACAGGTGGCGCTGATGTGACCCAACGAGGTGTGTGCTGGGGCACTGCGCCTAACCCTACCATCTCTACGAATCATACGGTTAATGGGAACGGACTTGGTCAGTTTACTGACAATTTGACCAATCTTCAAGAAGGTACCCAATATTACGTGCGAGCATACGCTATTAACAGCGTTGGGATTGCCTATGGTGGGCAGGCCGTTTTCACCACATTGTCAATGCCTTCTGTTAGCACGAATGGTGTGACTAGTATTACAGCCACATCGGCACAGGCCGGCGGCTACGTGTATTCAGATGGCGGTGATCAGCAAGTTGCCCGCGGAGTGTGCTGGAGTACCTCGCCTAATCCAACGGTGAACAACAGCCATACAATAGATGGCACAGGCACGGGCTTGTTTGTCAGTTATATTTCTGGGCTGACCGCCAACACCACCTACTATTTTCGCTCTTACGCATCCTCCTCAATCATGACCGTCTACGGACAGCAGGTGGTCTTTACAACAACCGTTCAGGACGGATCCCCGTGTGCCGGGAATGCCACTTTGACCGACTATGACGGCAATGTTTACAATACCGTTAAGATTGGCAATCAATGCTGGATGAAGGAGAACTTGCGAACCACGCATTATAGCAATGGTGCTTCTATTCCTTTAGGCAGTAATGGCGATACCTCTTCGTTTTCTCCGTATCGTTATAATCCAAATAATAATGCCTCAAATGTATCCGCCTGTGGCTATTTGTACAATTGGGCTGCAGTTATGAATGGTGCAGAATCCAGCAATGCTATCCCATCTGGTGTCCAGGGTATCTGCCCAACAGGATGGCATGTGCCGAGTGATGCGGAGTGGACCCTGCTGACGGACTATGTCTCCTCGCAAAACCAGTATGTGTGTGGAGGCAATGCCAACTACATTGCCAAAGCATTGGCCTCAACCACGGGGTGGAACAGTAGCAGCACTTTGTGTGCGGTGGGCAACGACCAAACGGCCAACAATGCCACAGGATTTGGAGCAATGGCCGCAGGTGAACATCAAATATCTGCTGTACAGTTTAGATTGTACGCTTCTTTTTGGAGTTCTAAACAATATGGTTCATCGGGCGCTGCCCCCTTTGTTATTAAAAGGGGTACTTCTACTATTTATAGACCTAACTATTCGAAGTATTGGGGATTGTCTGTCCGTTGTCTTCGCGATGAGGTTTTCCAAGATGCCCTGCCCTGCCCGGGAGCGGAGACGATTTTGGACTATGATGGAAACCAATACAACACTGTGCAGATCGGCCATCAGTGCTGGATGAAGGAGAATGTCAGATCTACGCACTATGCAGACGGGAGGCAAATGCCGTTAGGCACTGACACCTCGAGTGTGATGGCCTATCGATATTGCCCAAATAACAACTCTGACAATGTTCCCACGTATGGTTATCTCTATAACTGGCCGGCGGTGATGGACGGGGCATCTTCATCGTCAGCCAACCCGAGTGGGGTGCAGGGTGTCTGTCCCCCTGGGTGGCACGTGCCAAGTGATGCCGAGTGGACGCAATTGGCCACCCACGTGTCCTCGCAAAGCCAGTATCTATGCAACGACGAAACGTACAACATAGCCAAGGCGTTAGCCTCCACTACGGGATGGAACAGCAGCACAGCCACCTGCGCTGTTGGTAACAACCAGAGCACCAACAACACCACGGGCTTCAGTGCCGTTCCCGCCGGATTTTACAACACGGCACCGTCCAGTTTTGGACGAGAAATATCGTTTTGGTCGACAAGAATAGGATTTTTGCGATATATTAAATACAATGCTTCAGGCTTCGTGAATGGTGCTATTGGACCTGGTGCTATGTCCGTGCGCTGTGTGAAAGATTAACAAAAAATATTTTAGTAAATATTGCTATTGTGAGGAATGTAGATTTTATTGCCACTCATTGCTTTTGCGATAGGCTGTTTTCAATCCTGTATCCAAGGGATAGTAAAATGGTGTATGTTAGGCGTAGGTGTCGTGTGTGTTTTAATATCAGCTTTGTATTCGTTCAAGACGGATAAAATTATTGATGGAGGAACGTTTTGATTTGCGTGTTATGTGTATAGTATAGCAGGATAATCTGGTAATAGTAATTCTAACAAATATGACTAAGGAAAAATTTCAATCAATTGATAAGTTGTATCATTACACTAGTTTTGAATCAGCTCTTAAAATAATAGAATCGCAAACGTTATTGTTCAATCCTCTTAAAAGGATGAATGATATCAACGAATTATATCGTCCATTGTTTTCAAAGGAAGACTACACTGACAAAGAATGGGAAAAGATGAAAGAAATAGTATATAGTCACCAACAGATTTCTTTGTCAAAAGATAAAGGTGTGAAAATGGGGTTTGATATTCCAGCCATGTGGGGCCATTATGCCGATAAGGGGCTTGGTGTTTGCTTGGTTTTTAGTAAAGAAGAGTTGTTGAATACTCTTCCTAAAGAACATGTTAAGGGAAATGTTAGGTATTTGGATATTAACAAATTCGATCCGGACATTGTTGTTAGCCCAACGATAGAAAGAACAAAAAGGTTTTCAAAAAAGGAGTATCGAGATTACTTTTTCAAGAAAACAAAGGATTGGAGCTACGAACAGGAATTTAGAATTCTTATGAGATCGGATTCTTGTGAGAGAGTGAAGTTGTGTTTTCAAGACGCTCTGATAGGTGTTATTGCTCACCGTGCAGATGATGTTAAGGAAAATGAAAAATATTGGAATTCTGTTTACTGTTCTATCCTTAAAAAACATTGTGATAATATCTATATCTATGAGTCTTGGGGTAAGGAAAGACATTTGGTAGAAGAAGGTGGAGATTGTGTGTGGTTGTCATATGATCCTTCGAGTTTTTCACTGGCTCTTGATTGATTTATATGTGTATTTTAAAGCTATAGATTATGAGTAAGATTTATTCAAAAGAACAAATATGGAAAATGACATCTGACGAGATGTTGGGTGTATTTCTTAATCATCAAATAGAAGTTCATTATGATGATGGTCGCATTATATCTGGGAAAGTGATGGGGATTTATTCTGCAACTAACGACAACTCTTTACCGACTAATTTGATACTTGAAAATCATCAGCTATCTATTCCTATTATAGATGAATCATTAGTTTTTATTCAAGTTATGTAAATATGTTGTGGGATGAGAGTGATAAAATCTATAGGATCATATCTGAAATGGGTCCGCAGTTGTGGAACTGCTAAAGTCAATGGTCTGACTTGGCAACAACACCATCTCTATTTCCGGGGGCAGGCAAACTGCGAATGGAAACTGCAGCCATCCGTTTTCGTGCATAAAGAGAGTGAATATGAACTGTTGCAGGATGCTTATCGTCACGCTTGGAAATTCTTGCAAGGCAATCCCACCGATTTGGAGAAGATGATTGTTTTGCAGCATTATGGTCTTCATACACGTCTGCTGGATTTAACATCCAATCCGTTGATTGCACTCTATTTCGCATGTTCAGGATACGATGATATGGATGGGAAAGTGTTTTGCTATTACGCATCAGGTACCGAAGGTGTTAGTATGTCGCAAATTATTGCAAAAGTTGTTGCTAATGGAATTAATCGAGGTCTTGGTTTAGATCAGTTTCTCAAAAACGAGTACCAAAGTTACTACATTAGAGAGCCTAACTCGCCAATAGATCTTGGGAATTTTAAGAAATGGAAAGAAGAGTTATATAAGCCTCAATTTTTTCTATCTCCTTTTAATAACGAACGTATTACGGCACAACGTGGTGCATTTATCATGGCACCGTTAAATGAAAGAGATTCGGCGACAGGGTCACATTTTAAAGAGAATGTGTTTGAAAATCAGGGGGTCTGGAAAAAAGTGGTAATTGACAAAGATTCGAAAGAAGAGATTTTGAAAGAGCTGGCCCTTTTTGGTGTCGATGAATCTACTGTATATCCAGATTTAGAACATTTGTTGAGGTTTTTAAATGAGAAGAGTTCAAATATTGGCAATAATTTATAAAGATGGTCTATTATGGCTGATAAAAGAAGTTACATTAAAATGCTTGATGAGGCAAAGGTTTGCCTCTCGAATAAATTTTGCCCAATAAGAAGATATGGTTATGTGCCTGAGCATGCAAAGAGCATAATCAAAGAACAATTCTCTATATTTGGCAAAGAGGATACTGAATATAACAAATTGTTGGGTGAAATTGAAAGAATTGATGATGTGCGCTGTGCCCACATTATTTGTACTTTCTTGTTAGGTATATATATTTATAATAAGTCTGAACTAATCAAGTATCTTGTCGATGATAATGTTGAAAAATGCTTGTCTGATGCTGGACACGATAATGACTTCCCATTTCTCTGGTTTCTCATCTGCCTTTTCCATGATTTAGGATACTCTAAGGAGGACAAAAGGCAAAATAGCAGAATAGGAGTCAACTGGGCGAATAATCAGAAAAAGCTATCAACCTGTGACGGTGTTCCTGAATTGTACTCAAGAATCTACAAAAACTATTTTCTTTATCGAAAAATCGAGCATGGCAAAACCGATCACGGCATTTATGCCGGCCTGATAATGTATCCAGATCTGTGCAGAATACAGAAAGAACAAAAAAAGCTTTGCCCAGATGAAGATGTGTGGCGAGATGAACTTCGTAAACTCTATAACCTGGCTTCTTGGGTGGTTTTGGCGCATAATGTTTGGTTTGCCAAAGACACAGAGGCCGATAAATGTGCCACATATCGGAAATATTCGTTGGACAAACTGATTCTCAAAACAGAGAAAGGAGGGTGTGAAATAGAAAAATATCCCATTGATTCTAAAAAATATCCTGTACTATTCTTGTTCTGCTTGGTGGATTTGATTGAACCAATGAAGAGGATTGGTAACTTGGAATGCTGTGGGAAGATAGAAATTGGCATTCGCAATAACAAAATCATAGTTGAATCGGAAATGGATTACTTCTGTGGGGAGCATTACCTGCAAGCCATCATGTCAGCTAATGATTGGCTTGCCAAATCCCAACGTGACAAAAACATGGTGGAAATTTTATTCAATTAAAAAATAAACAATGTACAGACTAAACAAATTAAACCACTTTACAGATTATGAAACGGTGAAGAAAATTTTGGAAAATGGCATGAGGTTTTCTAAAACTTTCGATGGCTGGGAGGATAGGAACGATGCCGAGTTGATAGAGTTGTATAACGAACATCATCCCGAAAGGAAAGCCGCTGTGTTGTGTTTCCTGAACGATGACGAATCCATATATCACTGGGTTTATTTTACTAATGGACATGATTCGGAAGATGTATGCTGCATGGAATTTGACAAGAATAGGTTGCTTGAGATTGCCAAGGAGTGTGGCTTCGAATGTCGAGAGGTGCAGTATGACACTTTGAAAGAGGTGTCGTTTGATGATGAATATGAACTCTTGTTTACGAAACGCTGGCCCTATCGTAATGAGCGGGAGTTTAGAATTGTGCGCTTATATGAAGAGGACGATGCGTCTGAATTTTTTTTACCTGTAAAAGATGCACTTGCCAGAATTACCGTCAGTGGCAAATTAACTCAAGAAGAGTGTGAAAGAAGGACGAGAGAATTAAAGGAAAATTTCAGGGTTTCCTGCGATATTAACCACTCCACAGTGTTCAGAAATGACAAATGGATACAATGCGCAAGGCGGTTGTATCCGAACATTACAGCAGGCGACATTCTTTTGAAAGGTGGAAGTGTCATAAAACCAGCGCAATGGCATTCAGGTTTGCATGCAATTGGTGTTGTTTTCCACGTTGATGAAAGCGGTGAACATGGATGGGCTGTACATCTCGATGACCAGAGTGTGTCCATTAGCATGGTTAAAGATATTGATGATGAAAA
Organism: uncultured Bacteroidales bacterium; assembly: GCA_937901455.1. GTDB lineage: Bacteria > Bacteroidota > Bacteroidia > Bacteroidales > WCHB1-69 > F23-D06. The sequence continues at coordinate 29,173 of CALDIA010000086.1, forward strand.
GAAATTGCCGTTTTTGGAACAGTCGGAAGGAATTCGTAGAGATGGTTTGCGTAATACTATAATAATGAGAGAAAATGGGGACCCAACTCAATTTCCAGCTGCTTATCGTGTTGACATGGGAGAAGGTTGGTATATCCCTGCTATTAAACAGCTATATGAATTAAGTAAGAATAAAAGTGCTGTGAATGACACAATGAAAATTGTAGGTGGAAATTGGATAAATTTAGGGTTTGGAGAAGACTATTGGTCTTCAACGCAAGGGATCAATGGTTTCTGGTTCCTTTTTGGATCATATTATTCATGTAAAGGAGAGATGTGCAGAGGATGTGAAAAGAAAAAACTTCGCGCAGTACGCGATTTTTAATGAAGAATTTTTTTGAGAAAGTTATGTTTCAACAAAAGATAGACTAATAGTATAAAGAAGTATGAAATGTGGAAGATGCGGGCATATTATGAATAGGGCCGAAGCTAAAATGTTCGAAAATCCCGGAGATGTTTTTTCAGGGAAATCTGGAGATAAAATATCCGTCTATTATTGTCTTGGGTGTGGAAATAGTGTCGAGACACATTTTGAGGATGAGGATTCAATATGGGTACCATGGCAGAAATATGAAAATTTTATAAATGGGTATCCAAATGCTGATGGCTCTACTGAGTCTGAAAAGTGCTCAAATATGAGAAGGAAGATGATAGACTCTCTGACTGAAGCAGTGATGTCTGCTGATGAAGAAGATGTGGAAAGCATATTGAGAGACATAGGTGGAGTCCAAGCCCCTCGAAAGATAAAAGAAATTGTAGAAACTATAATTAAAAGTGGGATGGATGACAGCACGAAGGTCGGAGAAGAGAAGTTGAACTGTCAGAATAATGAGATTGGTAAAGAGAAAGGATCCAAAATATCCTTTAGAGACTCATGTGAAGACCAGGAATTTGAAAAGCTGTTAACCTCCGTCCAAACTAAGTATAACCCTGGCTATTATGGTGATTATTATTTGTACATGGAGGCAATGACGGCAGATGGTAGAACGTTTAGAGTAAAAGGGTGTGAGGTTCTTCCTCTTGGGAAAATATTTAAATTTAAGGACCTTACAAAATATATCAAGCCTGGTAGTTTCCGTTGCGCATATAGGAAGAGAATAAACAATAACGCCGAAATAGCATATCTGTCATGGGAATGGATTGATGATAAGAAAGAAATTGGGATAAAGTTGCTTGATCCAGTCAGATTAGAATATAAAACAAGGAAATTGTTGTCTGAGATTCATTACAAAAAGGAAGGAAGATTTATGACGCTAATTACCCCATCAGCATTGGTGTCAAAGAACAATGTCGGAGGCCATGCCCTTTTAGATGAATAAATTGTTGTGACTTATATAGGTGTGATGATAATTACAAATGGTATGAATAACACTTTCAAAATATGGTTGTTGACATTTGTGACATCGACGGTTTGCCTTGTATCTGTTGCCCAAACCGTCTCCAACGTCACCGCCGAGCAGGTGGGCAAGAGCATCCACATCCACTACGACCTCGACAAGGCGGCCGACATCAGCGTGTTCGTCTCCACCAACGGCGGCAGCACCTACACGCAACTCTACCCTGTGAGCGGCGACGTGGGGAAAGACGTGCCCGCCGGGCATAAGACCATCGTGTGGGACGTGCTGGCGGAGCGGGAGAACCTCATAGGCGACAACATCGTGTTCAAGGTGAGGGCGCAGGGCAAAGGCACGCAGAAATTCACCGTGAACGGCGTGACTTTCAAGATGGTTTACGTTCAGGGCGGCACGTTCACCATGGGCTGCACCGGCGAGCAGGGCCTTGACTGCGAATCGCATAGCGTGACCTTGAGCGACTACTACATTGGCGCGACAGAAGTGACGCAGAAACAGTGGAAGGCGATAATGGGGAACAACCCGTCGTATTTCAAGGGCGACAACCTGCCGGTGGAGCAGGTGAGCTGGAACGACTGCCAGGAATTCATCCAAAAGCTGAACCAGCTCACAGGCAAGACCTTCCGTCTGCCCACGGAGGCGCAGTGGGAGTACGCGGCACGGGGCGGGAACAAGAGCAAAGGATATAAGTATGCGGGCGGCAACAGTATCGGAAAGGTGGCTTGGTATTCCGATAACAGCTCATCGAAAACCCATCCCGTCGGTAGCAAGCAGCCCAACGAGCTGGGGCTGTACGACATGAGCGGCAACGTGTGGGAGTGGTGCTCTGACTGGTACGGGAGCTACGGCAGTGCGGCGCAGACCAACCCGCAGGGCCCCTCCTCGGGCTCGAACCGTGTGCTGCACGGCGGCTGCTGGTACTCCTACGCCGGGCGCTGCCGGGTGTCATACCGCAACGACAGCAGCCCCGACAACCGCTACGGCAGCTACGGCTTCCGCCCGAACAGATCTGTAGAACATGCCATATCGAGAACATACTCCCTGCTTCAACGAGCACATTTGCACTACGTCCTGGAATTTGACATCAAGGGATTCTTTGACAATGTGAACCACAGCAAGCTCATGAGACAGCTATGGACGCTCGGCATCCGGGACAAGCATCTTCTGTTTGTTA